>CBJNFW010000002.1:0-107969 GCA_966435935.1 uncultured Nocardia sp. | reverse complement strand
TCCGCTCGGCGGCGAGCACGGTGCGGTCTGCGGCGAGCTCGGTGCGGCGGTCGGACCGCCGGCCGCCGATAGGGAGGTGAGCGGTCTGCCCGTCGCGGCACCAGAGTTGGTCCACATCCGCGCTCCTCCGCAACGCGCCATCGGGGATGTGTGGGGTACCGACAATGTCCCGGAACGAGCCGATCGGTTCGGGGCGCATCTATCGCTGGCTTATTCCACAGGGGAACGTTCGATCCCTGAACTTCAACGCCTGATCGTCCAGGCGGATCTGGACCAGGTACGCGTATCGGAGCGGATTTCGGCCGTCTCGCTGATCGAACTCAACCGCGACAACCATCAGTATGAGTGGCGCGAGGTCGCCAGCGTGTCGCTAGGGAGCTGACACCGTCGCCCCTCACCAGTACCCGTCGCCGTGGTTTTCCATCAGGCTCGGTTTGGCGAGGCGGTCTCGGAGTAGGTCCAGAACCCGATCCAGCACGATATTCGGCGCTTCGCCGTGCTTGAAGTGGACATCGGGTAGGCGCAGGATCCGCAGGATCGTCGAGACCTCCCGCGTCGATGCCGGATCGTCAGCCCGGACCGCGGCGTAGATATCCTGGTCGTCGTTGATCGCCGTGATGACCGCGATCAGAGTCTGCTGCTGCTCCGCGGACATCAGGTGCTCATCGGCCACACCGTGAGCATGAGATGTCCTACCGACACGAAAGCTGCCCCAGAAGTCTCCCGGGGCAGCTTCGCGCTATGCGGCGCCGGCCGCCCGCAGCACTACGCCCAGCTGGCGAACGCGATGGTCGGTCAGCGGGGGAACGGTGATTGCCGTTATCCCCACCTGTACAGCTACTGCGTCTCGGGCCGGGTTGTCTCCGATCATCAAGGCTTCCTCCGGCGCGACTCCGAACCGGTCCAGGGCGAGTTGGAAGATCTTCGGGTCCGGTTTCTGGATGCCGAGTTCGCCGGACAGGAAGAACTCGTCGACGCTGTCCAGCAGCCCGGCCGCGGCGAACGTGGGCCGGATGTCGAAGTGGATGTTGCTCAGCACGCCGATCTTGACATCGTGTGCATGCAGGGCGGCGATCACCTCGGCCGCGTCGTCGGCGAACACGTTGTAGGACGGATCGGAGTCCACGCGCCACAACGCATCCGCGAGTACCGGATCCAGTCCCGCCGCGTTGAATACCGCGTAGAAGGTCTCGCGGTGCCGCTCGTAGCTGGTGTTCCCGGTCGGGTCTTGCAGTCGGTTCGGTTCGCCTGCGGCGGCCCGGATCTGCCGGCGCAGGCGATTCACCGCCTGCTCGTCGTGAGGTAGATGCGCCAGCCGTAGCGCTTCACCATGCCAGCCGTGCGAATCCAATTGGGACACAAGGGTTCCGCGCCAGTCGAAGAAGACGGCGCGCACAGGTGACGTCACGGTCGTGAAGCCTAACAACCAGAGTCGCCCGGAGTGGGCACCTCCTGCTTATGTGTGCTTCTTCACCGATGGCCAGATCTCATGTTCGGGATCCCACCACAGCGCCCAGAAATCTGGACTGCCGTCCGAGATGAATCCGTACAAGCGGCGGCGGCCGGTGATTTCCAGGCGAGCGATCTCGGTCTGGTCGTCGAATTGCAGTTCGGCCAGCCGTTGGAGGGCCCTTGGATTGGGGATCTTCTCGACGTCGTACACCAGACCTACGGTGCTGCCCGGGGTGAACACTTCCTTTTTCTGCATCTGTTCGAACGACTTCAGCCGAGGAAGCAGGTCTCGGAAGTGGGCCGGGTCGATGTTGGTCAAGCACCAGGGGCCGCCGACATCGATGGTCGTCAGCCGAATCCTCAACAGGCCCTCACCGTCCGAGGGTTGAAACACTCGCGCTTTCGGCACGTATTTCGGTATGGCGGGGGCGTTCCTGTTGGGCTTGGGTGGCATTTTGCCCACGCCGCTACCCGTTCTGGTTGGCGTTGAGGATTCCCTGATAGAACTCCAGCATCGAAGCTGTGTTGATCACGGCGTTCGATCGAGTGCCTTCGGGGATGCCCGCACGAGCTTCGATCCAGGGAGTCTCGCTGTGGGTCAGGTTGCTGAGCTGGTGCGCGTCGAGATCACCGTATGAGGCGAGTACGGCGTCGATGGTCTGCTTCTCGTAGTCGCTCAACTTGTCGAGCTGGAACGACGGGCCCGTTCGCCCATGCTTCGATCCGTTCGGCGAACAGCGGCTCGCCGTCGAATACGAGGTGCCAGCCCTGCGAGTAGTAGACGAGTTTCTGCAGCTTCATCGCGGACATGCGCCCGCGCTTCTCAAGGATGTAGCGGGCCACATCTTGCACGTGCGCCATGCTGCGATCCTTTCGTACTTCTGTGAGCGTGCTCACGTTCTCCCCTTGGTGTTCGTCCAGTGTATGTGGCAGGAGGGACAACTCCGGTAACTCCGTGTAACGGGACAGTCCCGGCATAGGGCCGGTCCATCCTCCGATGGCCGTCTGGTGTTACCCCTCACCGCTCCGGTAGTGCTCGAGAGCTTCCGCGTCACGGTTGCTCATCACGACGAGGTAGACGACCGCGGCTATCGCCCAGATCGGGAGCGCGATCCACACCCAGTGCACGAACAGTCCCAACACGATCAAGGCGACCGTGACAGCACCTATGGCGTTGGTTTGGGCCTTCTGCGAGTCCGCGCGCACCGACGACGCATCCAACGCCAGCACAGTGCCGGCGCTCGAGGTCAGTGGCCACTCCCGTTTCGACGCCATCTCCAGGCGTGCCATGAAGTCGCGGCCTTTGCGCTCGTCCTTCGTGGGTGCGTCCCGGACCTCGACGCGACCGTCGGGGGTGCGGACGGTCAGGTAGATGCGGCTGGTGTCGGTGCGTTTCTTCGCTGCGCCGCCGATGAGCATCCCCGCAGGTCCGGCGATCATGCCTCCCGCGACGATCCGGGTCGCGGTCATACGTTGGGATTGGGTGGATGCGCCGAGTTCGAGTTCGGCGGTCACCGTGTTGATCGGGTAGCTTCGGCCGGCGACCCAGAAGTGGGGGCCGTCGATCTTGCATCCGGCGAAGGACGCGTTGTGCTGGTTGACGATTTGCGCTTCGGCTCGCGCGACCGCTTTGGCGATGCGCTGACTATCGGGAGCGGTCATTTTGGTCCTTGGAGTCGGGAGGAGCCGTCCCGGATGAGTCCGGGACGGCTCCGTGGGGTTACTGATACTGCGGGCAGAGTTCGTGCTCGGCGGTGACGACCCAGTCGGCGGACTCCTGCATAGTCCAGCCGTTGCGCTGGAGATGCAGGACCGTGGTGGTGGTGTCGCCGCCGTTGTCCGCCAGGTCGTCGCAGATGGCGTGGCCCAGGTTGACCGCGCTCTGACTGGTCCCCGCGCTCTGCGGGTGACCCATCTGCCCGAGGGTGTCCAGGAAACTGGCGTCGTCCGCGGACGCTGTCCCGGCGACCGCGGCGACTACGCAGGCGATAGCGGCGGTGGCGAGGGCCAGACGACCGGTGATGCGTTTCATGATGTGCGTGTATTCCTTTGTGAGAGTGCAGATACCGACTGGCGTGGATTACTGGATGATGACGAGAGCGGACGCGCCCCCGATCCCGGCACCGACGACCGCGCCAGTGACACCACCGATGCCGATCCCGAGCGGGATGGTGACCGGGCACGCAAGGCCGATGGTGGGGGCGCAGGCGACGGCGCCAGCGAATCCGCCGATGAGTGCGCCCCCGACCGCGCCGGTGGCGGCGTCACCGGCGACCAGGACTGCACCTTCGCCGAGGGCGGTGGTGGGGTCGAGAGCGACGGCCGCCGCCGGCGCGGTGACTGGTGCGGCGGCCGAGGCGATGCCTGCTCCGGCGGTGGTGGCTGCCGCGACGATGGCGGCGGTGGCGACGATGTTGCGAATCATGGTGTTCTCCTGGTGTTTCCGGCGTTCTAGATCTCGAATGAATGGAGCCCGCTGTTTCGGGCGTCCGTGGAATTAGGGGAATTCGGTAAGGGACTGGTCGGGTTTCGGCCTCCTTCAGGCGTGCAGCGTCCAGCACAGGCCGACGATGAGGAACGCGGCGATCGCGAGCAGTGCGGCCGCGACGCGACCGGCGATCACCGCTCACCCCGGTAGGTGATGACCAGACCGGGGACGAGTTCGGCTACCCGGGCGGCGAGCATCCGATGCCAGCGCGCGGGGAGCGGCGTGAACGTCGGATAGTCGGCCCACATGTCCTGATCGGACCGGTAGGTCACCAAGGCCGGATGGGCTTGGCCGCGCAGGTCGATCAGATGCCGGCGAACGGTGGACGCGGTGATGTCGACAAGCTTGCGCAGCGCCGACGCGTTGATATTCGAGATGGGCTGCTCGCCGGTCTCCCATCGACGCACGGAGCGCACGTCGACGTGCAGTACACCCGCGAGTTCGGTGTGGGACAGCCCGAGATGTTCCCGGACGCAGCGAATTTCGGCAGCATTCATGGACAGATGCCTCCTCGAGGCGGAACGGGCCTGGGACGATCCCCTGGCCTCTGGGGTGTGGGTGCCGAATTCGGCTACGCGAGAACTTCTCGGCGGTCGCTCACTCGGCGCGGGCGGCCATCAGCGGTTCGCACTTCCACTCGACGGTCTCCACTTCGCGGGTCTGGATGATCGTCGGGACCGCGGCCAGAGCGTCGGGGTCGGGGACCTCCTCGGTCACCGTTTCGACGCCGGTCACGACGCGGGTGCAGACCTTGTCGCGCTCCTCGGCGAGTTCCAACTTGATCGCACGCATCGGGACTGCGGCGTAAAACCACTTGTCGCCATAGCGCTTTTCGATCGGCTTGGTCGCGAGGGGCTGCAACTGTCGGACGGTTTCGGCCAACAGCTCGCGCAGGTTGTCCCTCTGCTCCGCCGCTGCGGCGTAGACGGGAAAGACGCTGCTCCCGAATGCTTGAGCGATCAGGGCCGCCAGATAGGGGTTGTCTTCGACCATGTCGGCGATGGCGCGCAAGTCGGCTGCGACTGCGGCGGGATCGGGCGCGTAGGCGTTGGGCTTGATGGTGACGGCGGGGGTCGTGAGGTTCATCGGTTGTTCCTTGCTGGAGTGAGTGAGGGGACGCTCAGTGCGAGCGTCCGAAGATCCGGGCGAGCAGGCGCGTGCCCAACGGGACGACCGGGGTGTAGTACAGGCAACCGCAGGTGCTGTCCGGGGACGCTCCGACGAGGGAGGAGAAACGGGAAGCCGTGCACATGCCGAAGATGAGGCTGTGCTGCCTGCGGGCGTGGCCGCACAAGCAGTTCATCGCCACCACTTCTTGCGAGGCTGGGGCGTCGGTGCCGCGGGGGCGGTGTCGATTCCGAGGGCCGCGAGTTCGGCGTCGAAATCGGCGAGCAGAGCCTCGAATTCGGCGCGGATGTCGCGGTGGGTGTGGTCGAGACCGATGGTGGGAGAGATGGGGAGGAAGACGGTGATCGCTTCCTGGATGAGGCGTGTGGGCTGTTGGGTGGTGGTCATTGGCGACTTTCCACGGTTTGGGTCGTAGGCCACAACTTGGGCTACACCTACCGCGAAAAATGCCTCTGACCTGCTACGGATCCTCCCTGAACTCCGCTTTGGGAGCGGAGGGTCGCAGGTTCAAATCCTGTCATCCCGACTCAGAATCCTTACAAGTCCCTGGTCAGGGCATTATCCTCGATGGCGCACCCCAGGCTGTGATGCCTGGATCAGTGTGTATCAATCTAGGCTAGACTACAGCTGCGGACTACAGTTCCACAAGGAGTACGGATGGAGCAGCGAGACGGGATCTGGCGCGAGAGCGTCGAAGTCACCGCGCCGAGCCAAGCCGAACTGATCAAGCGCCTCGCCGCGGTCAAACGATTACTGAAGAAGGCCGACGCCGAGAAGCCCAAACCGCGGCGCGCCCGCGGCGAGGGAACGCTGCACAAGCGCGCGGACGGGATGTGGGTCGGGTACATCGAACTCCCCAAAGGGCCGGACGGTAAGCGCCGCAAGACCAAACCCGTCTACAGCACCGACCGCGCCGAAGCGGTCAAGAAGCTCAACGAGGTGAAAGACCAAGTCGCCAAAGGGCTCGAGCAGACCGATCAACGACTCACCGTCGCAGCGTATCTGGAGGAGTGGATCGAGCAGGTCGCGAAAACCCGTCTGCGCCCGACGGCGTGGGCCTCCTACCGGTCGGCGATCAACACCCGCATCGTCCCGGCGATCGGGGGCCGCAAGCTCGCCACCCTCCAGCCCGCGGACATCCGGCACATGCACAGTTGGATCCTGGGCCACACCTACAAGCGCGGCAAGACCGAAGTCCCGTACACCACCCGCTCGGTGGAGGAAGCGCACAACGTCCTGTCCGCCGCGCTCACCGACGCGGTGGCCGAGGGCAAAGCGCACCGGAACGTCTGCGAGCTGGTCAGCAAACCGAAGGTGCTGAGTCAGTCGCACGGCGCGCTCACCGTCGAGCAGGCGCGCAGCGTGCTGCTGGTCGCGCACCGCGAATCCGATGCGATGGTCACCCGCTGGGCGGCGGGGCTGATGCTCGGCGGCCGGCAGGGCGAGCTCCTGGGATTGCAGTGGGACCGGGTCGATCTGGACGCCGGCACCCTGGATCTGGCGTGGCAGCTGCAATGGCTCAAGCTCAAGGCGGGCGCGAAATCCGACGACCCAGGGCGGTTCGATGTCCCCGCGGGGTTCGAGCACATCCCGTTGTGGCGGGGGGCGGCATTGACTCGGCCGAAAACCTCGAAGTCTCAGCGCATGTTGCCGATCCCGGCGCCGCTGGTGGCGATCCTCGAGGTGTACAAGCGCACCGCCACGAAGAATCCGTGGGATCTGGTGTGGGTGACGGTGCCGGGGGAGAAGTCCAGGGACAAGGTGCCGAAACCGATTTCGGACAAGGACGATCGGGCGGCGTGGAAGGCGGCGCAGATTCGGGCGGAAGTGGATCCGGTCGACATTCACGCGATGCGCGGCACCACGGCCACACTCCTGATGGAAGCGGGCGTGGATGCGCGGATAATCCAGGAGATCCTCGGGCATTCGAACGTGGTCACCACTCGCGGATATCAGACGGTGAATCTCGAGGCGGCCCGTAAGTCCCTGGGAAGCCTGGATGCGCTGCTGGAGTTGTCGTGAGACCACTTCTGCCGCATCACGACCGGCCTGGTTCTTGCCGGTCGACCCAGGCGTCCCAGAAGGCTTGGATCCCGGCGGCCCCCATGACCCATAACCCGGCGGTGGTCCATTTGGTTGCCCACGCGTAATAGTGGGCGTGCACCCAACCGGGCTGGGCGATCAACAGGATGGCGATCGTGCCGATGCATCCGATCACGATCGTCGCGAGTAGATACATCAGGAACATGGAGAGCCGCCGCGGACCGGCGATCATCGTCTGGAGTGACACGAGCAGCACCACGATGACCGTTGCGAGGAGGCCGATGAGGTACAGCCAGTCGTGCGCGAGGCTCCAGCCATCGGAGAGTTGGAACTCCTCGGACGGTTTCGTCCATTCGTCACCGACCACGTAGGTCGCGATCAGGGCCGCCGCGAAGCCCAAGCCCGCAAGCCGCCAGGGCCTGATAGGCGGATCCTCCCAGTGGGTTTCGATGGCGGCGGCCGAGAGCTGCCAGCAGCCGAATAGGGCGAGCAAATGTTCACCAAGATCGGACAAGTTGGCCCCGAAGAGATTTCGGGGATCGACGACGTGTTCGCCGAATGATCGATAAAGGAGAGCTGAGGCCGCTGAGATCGCCAGCATCCCGACAGTGACCCGCCGGGAGCCCGGGGAAATTCGCCAAATGTACAGCCTGGCAACGCCAATCGAGGAGGCGAACCCTAGTGCAGGCAACACCCGGGCATTTTAAGACGGCCGAGTGGTCGGTATGGTCCGAATGGGTAAGTATTGGGGGCTTTACCCGAATCGGCGTCGCCATTCGCGTGCGGTGCGAGGCAGTTCGGGAAGTTCGCCGCCTGCGGCGAGGAGGTTCTCGGCTTCGCGAAGAAGCTCCGACCCGTGCCGCTCGTAGATCGCGGCGATGGCCGAAAGTTGTCGGGGCGAGAAGATTCCGTCGCCGTCTTCCAGGCGGGTGTATGTGCTTTTGGTGAGGTCGGCACCGGTCCATACATCCTCTTGCGAGAGACCTGCCGTGAGACGCCAGCGGCGGATGATGAACGCCAGTGCAGCATAGAGCCGGTCGGGCTGCTCCGCCATCAGGTGAGACTATCGAATCGTCGACTGATGCGCAGCTCCGTGGCCTGCGGTGGCGTCATCCGACCCTCCGGGCAAGGGACTAAAGTCCTCTTGAAGTACTCAAATCTGAGTAGTAAAATTTCGTACCTGCGAGCCGATTTTAGCGGATTTTGTTCCGATGAAAAGCTTTTGGCACACCCCTTGACGGGGAGCCACGACGAAGACTCGGCAGGCCCGTACGTGAAGAGGGCGTGCGCGGCATACATGGCGTCGGGGATGACAGCCCATGGGCAGGGGTGTGTGAAGTGGAAGACGCGAGGGAGCTAGCCGGGTCGTCGAATTTGGCCACAGCACGGACACGTGAAGCGGTCGGCGTCGTTCGGGCACTTGTTGCCGAAGTTGGTTCACCGCCGACGATTTCAGATCTGCTCGTCGCCGCGCGTCGCAGACACTTGGATCTCGCGCCTCTACTGGATGCCGATTTCGCTCTCCATGGCGTTGAGGATCGTACTGGGCTTGACTCGTAGCGCCCGACAGACCTTGTAGAGCTGCTGCATATTCATCGGCCGCTCGCCCTGCTCGATTCGGATGAGCGTGCGTTTGCCAATCTTGGCCGCCCGGGCGAGGTCATCCAGGGTCATCCCACGCTTGGCACGGAGGCCGCGGACCTCTGCCCCAAGAGCTTTGTCGATCTCCTGGGCCTCTTCGGGGGTGTCGCCGGCATCTGTCGCCGCGGCGCCTTCTAAGTCCATACGGGCCATTGTGGTGCCCAAACGGGCTAGTGCGCAAGCTCTGAGAGGCGCGGAACACGCAGCTGTCCGGTAACTGAAAAGTGCCCATGCGTGCTTGCGTGTTGCCCGAATGGGCACTACGGTTGTCTACATGGGCAACATTGATCGGGCGACTGCGGAGGTTGTCCGGAGCGCTATCTGGCGCGCGAACCTCACTCAGAAGGCGGTCTTCGAGGCCATCCACATGCAGCCCCGAACGTGGCACCGCAAGGCCAGCGGGGAGCGATCGTTCCACGTCTCCGAGTTGGTGGCGATCGCGAAGAAGGTCGGTCGCAACGCTGGCGAGCTCCTCGACGAGGCAGTGGAGAAGGCGTCGTGAACGCATCTGTAAACGCCGTTTGCAAGAACATTCCGGCTGCGAACTTCATCCCCCTGACGTGGGCAAAAGCCGAAGCGAAGCGGTTGCTGCCGATAGCTCCGGGAGTGAAATTCATCGAAGGGGGATCGCTGTGAGCGACAAGATCGAGCGCCGACAGATCTCCTACAACGTTCGTCAGGCACATGAGGCGACAGGTATCGGCGAATCGACGCTTCGGCAGCTCGTTCGGAAGGGGCATCTTGCCGCCCGGTACATGGGCACGACCATTCTGATCGACGCCGATGACCTGGAGCGGTTCTACAACTCGCTCCCGAGTGAGAAGCAGGTCGACCGAGACGTCGCAGCGAATCGAGGTGCGCTGTGAGCGCCGACCTGACTCTCGCCTCATCTCGCGCCGACCGCGACGCTCTGGCCGCGCGCACCGATGTGCTCGACAAGGTGAAGGTGCTCCGCACCCTGCCGGACGACATGCACGTCACCACCGACATGGTCGCCGAGTTCTACGAGGTCGACCGGGAGGCTATCGCCACGCTCGTCAAGCGCAACCGTGACGAGTTCGAGGACGACGGCTACACCGTGATGATACGGAGCGCCTTCGAAGAGCGGTTCACGGTGAACCTCTCTACCCAGTCCGCCCGTATCGCACTGTTCCCGCGCCGCGCCGTCCTCCGCATAGGAATGCTGCTGCGGGAATCGGTGATCGCCCGAAGGGTTCGCGACTATCTGCTCGACAGTGAGCAAGCGGTCAACGCCATGAACGTCGAGCCGCTGTCCGGTCTCGAATACGCACTCGCTCTGGTGGACGCCGAACGACGAGTCCTGGAAGCCCAGGCACGCGCTGACGCCGGCGACAAGTTCAAGCGCGCCATCGAAGGTGGCGACGGGCTCACCTTGCGCGAGTTCCACAAGAAGTACTTCTCCGCGGTCACCGAGACCGAGTTCATGGATCACTTGTACGCCAAGAACTATCTGATCAATCAGCGCGGCAAGGGATCTCTCCGCGAATCCGGCCCGAAGGCGGGCACATATCGCGACGGCGCCCAGCATCGGCACCCGTCCTACAAGGGCAAGGAGTTCTTCTACCTCCACTGCGGCAAGGACCGTGCCGGTGGCCGTCGGGAGAACACCCGCGTACGCCCGGGGACCTGGGAGATCGCCTTGCGGGATCGCCTTGCCTCCGAAGGGCTGGCAGCGAACGAGAACACCAGCGGGCTGTTCGTGATCGAGGGCGGCCGACCGAAGGGGGAGCTGGCATGAACACCCGGTATCTGTACCGAGTTCAGATCGTGGAGTACCCGAAGGGTGCGCTGAAGCAGTCCAGCTACGACCCGGACCACTGGTACGTCGACCTCGACTGGCAGCCGGAGGGTTGGGCCCCCGACGAGGAGTGGATCGAGCGGTTCGGGCGCGATACGGCCGCTCAGTTCTTCTGGCCGTCCACGTACAAGGAGTGGCGCTCGCGGTCGTCGGCGATGAAGCGTAAGAGGCTGATCGAGTCCTTCGGTGCGAAGTGCATCATTCAGCGTTCCGCGGAGATCGTGTGGCCCGAGGACGGCCAAGAGCATGTCGGCGGTGCGTCATGACCGACAAGATCAGGCGCGCATGGCCAGTGGCGAAACTTGTTGCGCAGTTCGGCTTTTCGGCAGGCATGGTCCTGATTCTGGTGTCGGTGTTCTGCGGTGAGCGGTACCTGGTCACTGGTCTGGCGGTCGGGGTGTTTGTGTTCGGCGCTGCTGCGGTGGTGTCAGCGCTGATCATGCTCGCGGCTCCGTTCGTCCTGGACGACGACCGCCGCGGCCCGGGAGGTCGGCCGTGATCATCCTGCTGCTCGGCCTGCTCATCGTTGGCTTGGGTCTCGCGTACATCGTCTACTGCGGGAGTCGCGATCACGTCACTGAGCTGGTCCTTTTGAACTCCTCCGGTGACTCACCGTCCGCCGGAGGGGCGGAGCGCCCTGTTGATCGCCCGGTCACCCTCGGCCCTGGTGCGGTCCGGGGCGTCTCCCGAACTCCCTCACTGCATGCCGGTTTCGCTCCGTGCAGTGAGGTCGCACCCCTCGAACTCCCGATGCCGATCGGTTGCGTTTCGAGGGGTGCATCCCACTTCCGGCCCGACGCCGGGGAAGAAAAGCCGTCTGAGTAGCCCCACTCGACGGCCGTGTCCACCAACTGAACAAAGGACATCCTACATGAGCACCATCACCACGGGCTCGGCTGAGTTGATGCCCGGCCACCCGTCCACCGAGGACGGCCACGGCATGCCGTTGGCGAGCTGGTATCGGCTTTCCGTCCGGACCGGCGTCTACCGGTACGTCATCGTCACCGGATCCGGCGTCTACGAGTCCAATCCTCTCGGCCAGATCCATGACTTCTTCCAGTGCCTGCACGTCCGCGCGTCGGGTGAGTCGCAGGCGGAAGCGTTGCGGCATATCGGATTCGAGCTGGCGCGATGACGCGCGACGGTATCGCCTACGTCAAGGCGCTGTTGAACACCGACGAGTCCTCCGCCGGGCATGAGATCGGCTGGAAGGTGTGGATGACGCCCGGCCGTGAGGCGATCCTGGACTACCTCACGTCGGTGATGCAGGAGCACGCTCCGGGATCGCGGGCGTTCGAGATCGCCTACGAAATCTGGCTCTTGCTGGGCGGTAGGGGCGTGGCGGCATGAAGCACATCAACCTGCCCGCGCATCTGACCGACCGCTTCGTCGCGGTGTTCGAACACGCGCTGCACCACGGTCGCCCGGAGGTACCGGTGCGCATTGTCCCGCCGGCGGCCGACTGGGACGACTGGCACTGGTATCCGGAGGGGAATCGGTGATGGGCACTGCGTATCTGACTCCGATCCCACCGACGGTGTACACGACGGTCGACGACAACGCTGCCGTGTACGCCATCTGGCCGCCCGCCCCATTCGACAGCGGGTTCCGGTCGACGACGTTCCTGATCGTGTCCGCGTCGGATCTGGTGGGGGACACGGTGGTTCACCCGTGCGACAGGAACGGGATGATGCTCGGCTTTGACCTGATCGCCCACGTCACGGTCCGCAACCACAAAAGGGCGCTGCGGGAGGCCGGTTACGAGCTCGAGGTGGTGATCCCACGTGTCAGTGCGTGATCCGTGGTGGCGGCCGTTCGACGCCCATCGGCAGGAGATGAACCGGAGGGACGACGTCGAAGTGGCCGGACATGAGGAGCGTTTCGCGCTCGAAGCGGCAGCCCTGTTCCGGGGAGGAGATGTCGATGCCTGCTCCTGATGTTGTCGAGCGTGTCCGTATCGAAAAGGCGGCGCTGGAATTGGATTGGGTCGTCGATCGCCATACGGGCGAGACATGGATCTCGCGTGACGACTACCGGTTTGTCGTCATCTGGTCCGCCGACGGTGTCGCGGTCGACGCGACCCTGCTGTGCGGCGGCTTGATCTCGGCGTTGAAGACGTGGGGTCAGGACCGTGAGGGTGTCGGCCGGTGGGTGCTGCGTGAGCTGCATGTGCTGTCGCCTACACGTCCCGTTTCCGGCGAAACCCGCTATCCGGCTGCGGTTCCCGTGGGGATCGCCGAGCAGGTGATCGCGTTGGCGGAGCGCTTGGAGAGCTATGAGTCGTCGGCGTTGATCGGCCCGGCGTGGATCGCGCACCAGTTGCGTCAAATCGTGCGGGAGGCGTCGTGAGCGACGAACTCTTGCAGGAGGCCGAACGTCACCGGGAACAAGACCATGCGCGGGACGAAACCTTGGAGCGCGCACAGCGTTTCGCGGAAGCCCTCGCCGCGGACACGGATCCGGCACGCAGGGAAGTGGCTGCCGAGCTGATCGCGATCGTCGGCAGCCCGGACGGCGAGGAGCCGGATGTAACTGCCGCGTGGGATCGCGGCCATGACCAGTGGGTCGACGAACAGACGGGGGTGTCGTGATGGTGCCGCGGTTCGCCGATGGGCGCGTGGCGAGCGATCAGGAGTTGGAGGCGATCGCGAAGGCGTTCGGGTTCCGGTCACCGAAGGACATGGAGCAGACGATGCGGCATGCGGATGCCGAACGGGCACAGAGGAAGAAGAGGAGGGTTCCGGCGTGAGCGGGGACGTCATGAACCAGGAGGGCATCGAACTCGCGCCGGTCACCGAGGAGCAGCAGATGGCTGCCTTGAGGACCGCCCATCGGTACGCGGAGAGCATCGAAGAGACGGCGATGTTCGCGCAGATGCTCGGCATCATCCCGACCCCGGACGCCGGCGGCAAATGCGAGCGTTGCGGTGGACCGTTGGAGTCGACGTCGAACAATCTCTGGCGCGACCGCCGCGGCGCCATCTGTGCCGCCTGCTACCGGCGGGACCTGAAGGGCCGCAAGGCGGTGGAGGCGTGACGCGCACGAAGATTCCGGTGCTGCCCCTCAAGGTGCGTCAGGCCCGGCGAGACAAGCTCAAAGCGCTCGGTATACCCGCGCATGTCCCAGCAGCCCAGCCGCGCCAACATGTGAACGAACTGCTCGGCTTCGGCATGAAGTACGCGATGATCGCCGAGTCGGCGGGCGTGTCCAGTACGTTGATCCGCTCGATACATCTGGGCACCTATGAAACGTTGCGGTTCGACCGTGCCGCCGCAGTGATGCGGGCCACGCACACACCCGATCCGGATGCGACGTGGGCGTTGGCGATCGGCGCGCAACGGCGGATTCTCACCCTCGGCCTGATGGGGTGGAGTCACGGCTACATCGGTGAGCGGCTGGGCGTCACGCGCTGGGCCATCATGGAGATCTTCACCTGGGTCAACAGCCGCACCGGCACGAGCCGCACCCGGACGGTGATTCGGGCGCAGCGCTGGAAGCAGATCGCGGACCTGTACGACGAGCTGTGCATGAAGCCGGGACCGTCCAAAGCTGCGGCGACCATGGCGCGCAACAAGGGCGCTTACTTCCCGCTGGAGTGGGAGGGCCTCGACATCGACGATCCCCGCGTCACCCCGAAACGGGCCCGGTATCGCCGCGAGTCCACAGACAAGGACCGGTCCGAGCGGGATACGAAGACGGCGCAGCGGCGCAGTCGGGTAGCCGAATTGACCGCCGACGGCCTGAGTGCCCACCAGATCGCGGTGCGGCTCGGCATCTCCCAGCGCACCGTCGTTCGGGATCGACAGTATTTGGACGCGCCGCGGCGGGAGGCGTCATGACGCGCCGCCTGACCACCGACGCCGTGTGGCGCCGGACCTGGAGTGACGGCTTCTCCCACCTCACGGTCGAGCGGGAGGACGACGGTCGGGTCCTCATCGGCGTCACCGACATCAATTCGGACGGATACGCAGCGTCGTTCGATCGCGCGACCACCGAGGAGATCATCCGATTCATTCGAGGAGAGCAGTGAGTAACGACATCTGCGACATCACGGACTTGGATCGCGAGATCTGCGCGCATTGCCACGCCGACAGCGCGCCGGTTGCTGAGCCGATCACCGCGCCGACCGTCCCGGGCCTGTATCCAGATATTCCCGAGTCCGTCTATCACGGGGATCCGAACAGCCTGTCCAGCACCGGAGTTCGGCAGCTGGTGAAGGCTGGCGGGCCGGCGAAGTTCAACGGTGCCGTTCGCGAGGACAACGACGATTTCGACTTGGGCACCGCGGCGCACACCCTCCTGTTGGGTACCGGCGCCGGGATCGAGGTAGTGGACGCGAAGACCTGGCAGTCCGCCGCCGCGAAGGCCGCCAAGGCGAAGGCCCGCACCGAGGGCAAGGTGCCGCTGCTGACCAAGCAGTACGACGTCGTGAAAGCGATGGTCGACGCGGCCTTGAAGCAGCCGGAAGTGGCGGAGCTGTTCCCGGGCGCACCCGAAGGTGTTGCCGAGATGTCGGCGTACGCAATGGATCCCGAGACATGGGTGATGCTGCGGGCCCGATTCGACTACATCGTGTTCGGTCCTGATCGGCGCGTGCGGGTGCGGGATTACAAGACGAGCAAGGATGCCTCACCGCGCGGATTTGCCAGGAGCGCAGTGGATTACGGCTACTACGTCCAGGCCGCCCACTACTGGCGCGTCCTGGAAGCGCTCGGCTACGTGGTCGATGAGTTCATCCTGCTCGCCCAGGAGAAGACGCCCCCGTACCTGACGAGTCTGCACGAGTTCGACCGGTCCGCGCTCGAGGCAGGGGACCGCATTGTCACCGCGGGCGCCCGGATCTTCGCCGCCTGCCGCGAGACCGGCATCTGGCCCGGCTACGGGGATCAAACCAACGTGATGAGCCTGCCCTCGTGGGCGGGGAGGGAGTGGTGAGTATGGCCGACAAGAAGGTTGACCTGGGCGATTACGTCACAGTCGCGGAGCGGATCGTCGAGTTCCGTAACGCCTACCCGGAGGGCCGGTTGCGCCCCGCCGATCCTGCCGAGCCGTTCCGGATCGAAACCGTCGGCGACAAGACGTTCGTGGTCGTGGTCGCCGCGGCCTACCGCGCCGCGGATGATCCGCTGCCCGGGATTGGGATGGCGTGGGAGTTGTTCCCGGGCCCGACATCTTTCACCAGGGACTCCGAGCTGCAGAACGCCGAGACCTCCGCATGGGGACGGGCGATCGTTGCGGTGCTGGCAGCAGACACGAAGAAGGGGATCGCGACTGCCGAAGAAGCACGTGCCCGCACGATGGCCGCTGCCGCCAATCTGCCTGCGCACGACTTCGCCCGGGCCGAGTTGCTGCGGCTGCTCAACAAGCTCGGCAAGTCCGACAAGGAGGCGAAGGCCAAGTTCGCCGCGGAGAACGACGGCGATGATCTGCGCACCTCCACGAACACCGAGGCGATCGAGGCCCTGACCGCGTATTACGCGAAAAGCGGTGCGGCATGACCGATTACAACCCGGTTCAAATCGAAGAGGCGATCCGCGAGTGCGCGACCCGCATCGCCAAGGGTGTGAGCGTGTGCGGGAACGCCTACAAGGCATTCCTTGAAGCCGACCATGCCTACGATGTCGCGTTCGCCCATGCCTATCTCGAGGCGGCGGGGCCGCAGCACGCCAAGAAGTACGCGGCGGAGTTGGCGACGCAAGATCAGCGGCGTGCGCGGGATGTCGCCGACTCTGCTTATCGGTTCGCTGACCGGAAGGCTCGCGCTCTGGAAACCGAACTGCGGGCGTGGCAGTCGGTCGGCGCGAGCGTTCGTGTCATGTACGGCGTTGCAGGTCGGGGTGAGGGCGCATGACCATCGAGCGGCGCATGTTGCCGAAGGTTCAGCCGCGGAAGCTGCGGGAGCCGAAGACCGTCAAACGTCCCGCCGACACCGGACCGTCCCGGGAGACCAGGGAGCAGGTGAAGGACCGCGCCCGCCTGTGCTGCGAACGGTGCGGCATCTGGGCGCCCCCGACCGTGGGCGAGATCCACCACCGTCGCAACAGGTCTCAGGGCCTGGACAACTCCGTAATGAACCTGGTTCTGCTGTGCCGGGACTGTCATTCGTGGGTGGGCGCGCACCCGAAGGCCGCCCACGCCGAGGGATTCCACCTCGAGCGTGGTGATGTGCCGGAGGAGACCAAGTTGTTCTACGGCGGCCCGTACGTGCAGGAGTACGGGCGTCGGTGGGCACGGTTGCAGGAAGACGGCGAGGTCGTGTTGATCAGCCGCGGCAACCCAGCCCCGCCCCAAGCTGACCGCTGGGGCGGGACGGAGGTGCTGTCGTGAGCGGACTGTCCCTGACTGATTTGCCCGAGCGCCTTCGCTCGAAGATCGACGTCTACGGGCCGATCCCCCGCGACGCCCTTCGGCCGGTGCCGGGCAACTGCTGGTTGTTCGATTCATGGCACAACTCAGCGGGCTATCCGTACATCAGCGTCGATGGACGCGACCAGCCTGCTCATCGGGTCGTTTATGCAGCGATAACCGGCATGGACATTGACGGCCTGGACCTTGATCACCTCTGCCGCAACGTCGCGTGCGTGCGGCCGGACCATCACGAGCCTGTTACTCACGCAGAGAACATGCTCCGGATGGGCCAAGCGCAGACCAAGTGCCGCAAAGCCGGGCACGACTGGTCCGATCCGCGCAACGTCCGCGTACGGCCAAACGGCCGTCGGTACTGCGCCGAATGCGACCGGATCAATCTTCGCGCTCGATATGCCCGCAGAAAGGCAACCCAGTGACCTTGACTCTGTGTGATTTATTTTGCGGCGCTGGCGGATCCAGCACGGGCGCTATCCAGGTCCCCGGCGTTGAGGTGCGGGTGGCTTCGAACCACTGGCAGCTGGCCGTGGACACACACAACACGAATCATCAACAGGCGCAACATATTTGCGCGGATCTGTCGCAGATTGACCCGCGCTACTTCCCGACCACCGACATCCTCTGGGCGTCGCCGGAATGCACAAATCACTCGAGGGCCAAGGGGATCAAGAAGTTGAAGCCCGCGAACCTGTTCGATGACGAGCCGCTGCCCGATGAGGCGGCGGAGCGTTCTCGCGCGACCATGTGGGATGTTCCCCGGTTCGCTGAGGCGCACGGCTACAAGGCGATCATCGTCGAGAACGTCGCGGAGGCGGTCGAGTGGGCTCCGGAGTGGTCGCCTGAGAAGGGGACGTTGTTCCGGTCGTGGCTGTCGACGATGGACGGGATGGGCTACGACCACCAGGTAGTCCACCTGAACTCGATGCACGCCCAACTGTTCGGGCCGGGGGCGCCTCAGAGTAGGGATCGCCTTTACGTCGTTTTCTGGCGGCGAGGGGACCGCCGACCGGATATCGAGCGTGTCACCCGGCCGCCGGCGGTGTGCCCGGAATGTGGCCCGGTGATGGCGATGCAGGTCTTCAAGCCTGGCGCCTCGAAGGTTGCCCGGTATCGGTCGCAGTACCAATATCGCTGCCCGAACGTGAAGTGCCGCAATCAGGTTCTCGAGCCCGCGGCGCGTCCAGCGGCGGACATCATCGACTGGTCGATGCTGGGGCAGCGGATCGGCGACCGCGCGAAACCGCTGGCGGCGAAGACGATGGCTCGGATTCAGGCGGGCATCGAAAAGTACTGGTCTTTCGAGGCGCTCGCGGTGCCCGTCGAAGGTAGGGACGGCAAGCAGGCGCGCCCGGCGGATGACCCGCTGCGCACCATGTCGACTCGCAACGAGACTGGGTGGGCGTTCCTGACCCAGTTTCGCGATCGGGTGCGTGACCTGGATCCAGCGACCGAGCCGCTCACGACCGTGGTCGCGGACGGCGCGAACCACGGACTGTGTTCCCCGCCCGCCGCGTTCGTGGCCGAGCTCCGCGGCGGCGGTTCGAAACATCGCCCGGTTTCCGATCCGCTGTGCACCGTCGTCGCATCCGGAAACCATCACGGCCTGGTCACCACCTACTACGGCAACGGCGGCACGACATCGGTGTCGTCGCCGCTGTCCACGTGCACGACGGTCGAACGGCACGGTCTGATCACCCCATCCGGCGGCACCTGGCGCGAGAAGGCAACCAGCACAGCCGAACCGATCCCGACCCGGACCACCGTGGAAACGGATGGGATCGCGATCGGGCCGACGGTCGACATCAACGATGTCTTTTTCCGGATGCTCGAACCGCGGGAGATCGTCGCCGCGATGGATTTCCCACGCGAGTACGTCGTGCTCGGGAACCGGCGCGAGCAAGTCAAGATGGCCGGCAATGCCGTCACTCCGCCTGCCGCGCGGGATTTGATCGGCGTGGTTGCCGAGTCGCTGGGGGTCATCGCGTGATCAACACCATTGCGACCACGACTCTTTCACGAGGGGAACACCGTTGACCGATCACACGATCAAACGCAATTACCACGATCAACCGTGGGTGATGCCTCCCGGCGCAGGCCCGTTGACCGGAGAATGGCGTGACGGCAAAGACCGCCGAGGCAGGCCGAAACGGTGGTGGCATTCCCCAGACGCCACACCGTATTCCCGCATGTCCGCTGTCGCGAAAGCCCTCGACACGAAAGAGAACCTGGTCGAGTGGGCCGCAGCGCAAGCCGCGGTCGGCGTCATGTTGGATGCGTCGGCGCGGTCGGAGATCGTCACCCTGATCAACGAATACGACGGGGACCCGTGGAATTCGGACGAGGGTGGTATCCCGCATTCGGGGAAAGACCGTTTGAAAGCGGCCGTGGACCAAGCTCGCACAACGGCCGGACAGCATGTGGCGGCGAACGCGGGCTCGGAGTTCCACAAGCTCGCCGAGTTGGTGAATGCGGGGCGTGAGCCGCGGGTGGTGCAGGACCATATGCAACCGCTGCTGAAGGAATACCGGGGCGCTGTGGAGAAGATCCGGTTCCTGCGGCAGGAACTGTTCGTGGTCAATGACGAAGTGCGACGGGCGGGTTCGCTGGATTACCTGCTGCAATTCCCTGATGGGCGCGTGTTCGTCGGAGACCTCAAGTGCGGAAAGTGGGATCTGCCCTACCCGATGTCGGTGACTACGCAGGTCGCAGGCTTGGCTACCGCCTGCGTGTACGACCAGGCGACCGGTGAACGCAGGCCGATCCATCCCGACTTGGACACGAAAATCGGGTTGCTCGTGCACTTCCCGATCATGCAGCCCGATCCGAAAGTGCGGTTCTACGAGTTGGATCTCGAGCTGGGAATGCGGGCGGCACGGGCGGCCAACGAGATCGAGGAATTGCGGCGCGCATTCAAACGCAAGGGCGCACAGCCGAAAGAGGTCCTGTTGTGAGCAAGATTCCACAGACCCCGAATGACGTTGTCCTGGGCTTGATGAAGCTGTCCCGCCGTCTCGACGAGGTGCTGATCGAACTCAACGAGGCCGACGAGGAAGCAACCCGGCTGCGCGGTCAGCACACCGTGGCGAACTCGGAGGCGTTCATGCGCGCAACGGGTTCCATGGACATTCGTAAACACAAAGCGATCATCGAAACTCACGATCTTCGGTTCGCCGCGGAACTGGCCGAGCAGAAAGTGCGTGGGCTGACTCGCGCCCTGAAGACGCTCACCACCCGCATCGAAGTGGGGCGTTCGACCGGTGCCGCGGTGCGGTCGGACATCTCCATCGCTGGGAGTGGGGTGTACGGAGCGTGACCGACTACCGAGTAAGTGGCGTTCTCGAAAGCATCGACAAGCATCTGCGCGAACTGACCGACCAGGTGCGTTTGGCGAACAAACTCGCCCTGCTGAATCCCGAACTCTCGACGTGGGAGCACGTCGATCCGACCGAGATCATCCGCGAGGTTCGCCGGGAACTCTTCAGGGAGGGCTCGTGAGTATCCAGCGCACCCCCAGAAACGTTGCCCGGGATATCGCCCGGCAGATGTGGCCGAAAGTCCAGCCCCGCCGGTCGAAGCCGAACCCCAACGGATTCCCTGCGTCGGTGAAAGCGATCATCGCCAAACGATCCGGCGGCATGTGCGAGGTCGACTTTTGCGGGCCCGCTGACCACTTCCATCATCGCGCCGCCCGAGGCCGCGGCGGCACGTCCCTGGAGTGGGTGAACCGTGCGGCGAATGGATTGCACGTAGCCCTGGCGTGTCATGACCGGATCGAGGTCAGCCGCACCGAGGCGTATGTGAACGGCTGGCTCGTAGCCCGTAACGGGAAGCAGACCTCGGTGGTGGTTCCTGTTCTGCGGCAGGGCGTGTGGGTGCTGCTCGCCGATGACGGAGCGGTTGAGGCGGTGGAACTGTGAACGCCGCGCAGCCTGTCTGCTGGCCGTGTTGGGACCTGCGTCAGCTCGGCCGTACTCCCGCACTGCGGTCAGAGGTGTTGGCGCACTGCTGCTTCTGCGGCTCGCCGACCAGGGATGGTTTGCGCACGCTCGCCGACCCGGTGTTGGTGCCGTACCCGCAGGAGGTGGCGTTGTGAGTACCAAGATCGAATGGACTGACCGGACGTGGAATCCGGTTACCGGCTGCGACGCCGTTTCTCCCGGATGCGATAACTGCTACGCCGAGGGAATCGCGCACCGATTCGCCGGAACTCCGCAGTTCCCCAACGGATTCCGCATTACTCTCCGGCCGGAGCGCTTGGAGCAACCGCTGAAGTGGCGCAAGCCGTCCATGGTGTTCGTGAACAGCATGTCGGACCTGTTCCACAAGGACATCCCCGACGAATACATCGCGCGGGTGTTCGCGGTGATGGCGCGCGCGCCGCGTCACACCTTCCAGGTCCTGACGAAGCGGCACGGCCGGATGCGTTCCCTGCTGAACAGCGAATGGTTCCTGGATCAAGTTGGAGCGCTTGCGGAATCACTGCCCGGATGGCCGCTTCCAAATGTTTGGATGGGGGTGAGCGCAGAGAATCAGAAGTGGGCCGACATGCGCATCCCGGCCCTGCTAGACACCCCGGCCGCGGTGCGGTTCATCTCTGCGGAGCCGTTGCTCGGGCCGATCGACTTGGCATCGAAGGGGCATCTCGCCCGCGATGAGTTCGAGCGCGGACTCGATTGGGCGATCGTTGGCGGGGAGTCTGGGCCGAAAGCTCGTCCGATGCATCCGGATTGGGTGCGCACGCTCCGCGACCAGTGCACATCTGCCGGGGTGGCCTTTCTGTTCAAACAGTGGGGCACCTGGGCACCGAATGGATTCTGGCGCGTGGACACAGGGCGTCCGCCGGAGAACCCGCACGAGCATCTCTTCACAGAGGGCGGCCGGAATGGGTTCTTGCCGTCCATGGCACGTGTCGGCAAGAAGGCCGCCGGCCGCGAATTGGACGGCCGCACATGGGACGAGTTCCCGGAGGCTTCGGCATGACGGGAATCGGCTCGCACCACTCGGCACGCGCCGACTCGAACGCATGGCTGACACCGCCCGGCATCATCCAGGCGCTCGGCACGTTCGACCTCGATCCGTGCGCGGCCCCCGACTTGCGGCCGTGGGATACCGCCGCGGTGCACATCGCCCCGCCCGAGGACGGTCTGTCGTGGCCTTGGTATGGCCGGGTCTGGCTGAACCCGCCGTACTCGGATATCGAGCGGTGGCTCGGGAAGCTCGCCGACCACGGGCAGGGGACGGCGATCGTGTTCGCGCGCACCGAAACCCGCTGGTTCGTCGAACACGTCTGGGAGCGGGCGACCGCGGTGCTGTTCCTGCATGGTCGGCTGCATTTCCATCTGCCGGACGGTTCCCGGGCTGCCGGTAATGCGGGTGGCCCATCATGCCTGGTCGCGTACGGCCGCTCGGATGCTGTGGCCCTGGCCGGTGCCGGTTTGGCGGGCACGTTCGTGCCGCTCGGATCTCCGATGGCCGTGCCGTCGGAGTGCGGCCCGCAGTACGTGATCCCGATGGAGGTGAACTCATGATTCGTGAAAACCGATTCCTGTTGAGCCGCAAGCAGTATGCGGCCGACTTGACGAGCCTGACGATCGAGGAGAGTCAGAACGAAGGCTACTGCTGGGGTCACATCGACGCTGTCTGGTATCGGCGTCGCCGAGGTGTGACGGTCGCTTGTATCGGGGAACTGCGGGACCTTCAGGGCTCCGTGCCGATGGATGCGGTGGAGTTCCTGGAGCGCTCCACCGACGGCCGGTACGGCGGGGACTGCTGGGGCCGTTGGGATGGCGAAAACTATTGGGGCGCCCAGCGTCCCGACGAGATCGCTGCACACCTTGAACTGCTGCGGCCGATGCTCGCCAACTATCCACAAGTTCCGGACGGTTACTCGGCGTGGTGGACGTTCCAGCCTCCTCGGCAGGAGGCGTGATGGCGAAGCGTGAGCCGTGGTTCCTCGCTCTCGAGCGGGCCGAGTTCCGGAAGTCGGGCAGCCTCGGCGACCCGATGGATCCGCTGGCGGACGTGTTCGGCGACGGACCCGGCCTGCTGGACGAGCTGTCGCATTCGAGGCCGCTGGAGGTGCTGACGTGATGCCGAAGCGTATCCAGCGCAAGCGAGCCCGCGGCTGGAAGCTACCGCCGAACGCCGTGACGATCACGCGCCCCGGCTACTGGGGCAACCCGTACGTCGTCGGGATGACCGTTGGTGAGGTGCTGGCGAAGGATGCGGCGATGTGGGATTGGGGCGGCCTGCGGGACCTCCCCGATGACCACAAGCTGACCGCGCAGGAGTGCGTGGACGCCTACGAGAAGTGGATCCACTGCAAGGTCGGCGATTCGGGCTTCACGCTCGCCTATGAGGCGTCGGTGCGTTTGCGAGGCAGAGACCTCGTCTGCTGGTGCGCTGAGGATCAGCCGTGTCACGGGAATCCGCTTCTGCGAGCAGCGAATCCGGAGGTGACGTCGTGAGCACCGACCTGAAGGCGATCGCGCAGCGCGACGAACGTGGCCACGTGACGACTGGTAGCTCTGAGTTCACTACTGGCCGGTCAATGTTACGTTCTCCGTTAAGGTTTTCCCATGTGGTGCAAGGTTTTTCGGCTTGTTCGCCAGAACGAAACTGGGTAGAGTTGGGCGTGGCCGCGGGGCGCTACCAACACCCCACGGCCACTACATCGACCCACTCACCTGTCCTAACCAGAGAGAGGGGGCCGTTCATGGATGCTACCCATGAACTCTCGCCCGATGAAGCCCGTCCACACATCGTGGAGATGCTCGACGCCATCCGCAAAGAGGAGCAGGCGGTCGCGCTCAACAAATCCCGATACATCGTGTTCGCGCGACGGCACAAATTCACGTTCGCGGAGATCGCCGAATTATTGGATATGAGTGAGCAGGGGGTTGGGAAGGCATACAAGCGCATTGCGCAGTCGATGCCCGAGTGGGTGCTCTGACAATGCGCCGTCACAATTACCGCGAAGACACCGCCGGACCGACATGGCCCAAAGAGGCGGTTGCCTGATGCCATGGTTCAAGGTGGACGACGGCTTCGCCACATCCAAAGCGGTCCTACGAATTCCGCGGCGCCAACGCTGCCAGGCAATCGGGTTGTGGACACTCGCCGGCACATGGTGCGCCAAGGAACTCACCGACGGATTCGTGCCCGAATATGTCCTGGAGGACCTGGGCGGCACGCCCGCGCTGGCGCGTGCGCTCGTCGACTCGGGGCTCTGGAACGTCGTCGAGGGCGGCTGGCAGTTCGTTGGATGGGAGAAGTATCAGCCGAGCCGTGAGCAAGTCCTCGACGAGAGGGCGAAAGAGGCCGAGCGCAAACGTAAGTGGCGCGAAGCCCGAAAGGCTGCCGCTTCCAGAAGTGAACCGCAGGTAGATGCGGATGTGTCCGCCGAGCGTCCCGCCGGGACACCTCCGTCCGTCCCGGAGTTGTCGCAACCGGAGTCCGAGATACCCGACCCGTCCCGACCCGACCCGTCCCGACCGCTCCCTAAAGGGAGCAGTAGTGAGGGGTCGCGCAAGCGCTCCTCCGACCCCAGGGGCACTCGGTTGCCCGAGGAGTGGCAGCCGCCGGACGAGGTGATCCGGAAAATGCGCGACGAATACCCGTACCTGAATCTGCGTCTCGAACACGACAAGTTCACCGACCACTGGAATGGGCAGCCCGGCGCGAAAGGCAGGAAAGCGGATTGGACCGCCACGTGGCGCAATTGGATGCGCCGAGCCGCTGAAAACCCGGTCACCTCACGCAACGGCAAAGCCAGCGCCACCGATCGCGCCCAATCGGTACGAGAAATGACCGACCGACTCATACAGAACTCGCAGGAGACCGCATGACAAACATGATCAAAATCGCCGGTCGCGTTCTCGAAGAAATTTCACTACTGGATGCCCGGATCCAGGTCGCCGAGCCGGTCGTGCTCGCTTGGGCCAACACCTTCGAAGGCCAAGAGGTCTATCCGGAAGAGGCTGTGGCTGCGGTGTACCGCCACTACCAGAAGCCGAACCCGTTCCCGATGATGCCGGGTGACGTGATCGGCTACTGCGCCACATGCCCCGTATGGTCCTCACGCGAGCATGCGAGCGCGTTCCTGGACTTCTGGGCACAGCACCCATACTCGGACACGATCGAAGCTCACACGGGCATACAGCCCCCGGCAATCACGACTCCTGATCATGTGGACCTGGCCGAGGAACGCCGAGTGCGCACCGAGGCGATCCAGCGATGGATCAACGAGAACCGTGAACAGCTCGTCGACGCCGTGATGACACGCAAGCATCGTGCGGTGATCGAGTGATCGCCTACCAGCGCGTCGTCGACGCCTTCCGCGATGCTGGTCTGACCGTCATCGAGACCGGTCACGGCAAAGCGAACGCTCAGGCGCCCAACCATTCCCCGGCTGATCGGTCGGTGTCGATCCGCGACATCGGCGAACAGGTGCTGATCCACTCGCACTCCGATCCGACCGACATGGTGCTGGACGCTCTCAGCCTGACCCTGTCCGACCTCTTCGACACCCCACGCGGCGCGGACTACACCTACCCGGACGGCCGGGTGGTGCACCGCTCGCCGACGAAGAAGTTCCGGCAGGACGGCAACACCAAGGGCACCAGCCTGTACCGGGCCGACCGTCTCGCCGCGGCGGACGTGATCTACGTGTCCGAAGGCGAGAAGGATGTCCACGCCCTCGAATCCGAAGGAGCATCAGCAACCTGCACCGCCATGGGGGCGGGTAAGGCGCACCTGTTCGACCTGACTCCGTTGCACGGCAAGAAGATCCGCATCGTCCGCGACATGGACGAGCCCGGCCGCGCGCACGCCATGCAGCTGATGGAACTGCTGACCGGCAAGAGCGACGTCACCGTGTGGGAGCCCGCTGTCGGCAAGGACGCCGCCGACCACATCGCGGCAGGGTTCGGGCTCGAAGAGTTCCGCCCCGCCGCGGGATTCGACACCGGGCCAATCGTGAAGGCGTTGCAGGCCGCGCTCGAGATGGCCCGCACCGTGCCGGTCGAGGAAGCTGCGGCATTCGCCTACCAGCAGCTCGACGCCGCCACAGCAGCCCCGGAGGACAAGGGGCCGCGGCTGAAGCGGTTCGGCGACATGCTGGATGACTGGTGGGAGTGGGTGGACGCACCGCCCGCGAAGATCCGCACCATCCCGACGCCGTGGCCTGAACTCGACGATCTACTCGCCGGCGGGCTGCAGCCGGGACGGTCCTACCTGTTCGCTGGACGTCCTGGTGGCGGGAAGTCTCTGGCGCTCACCAACTTCGCCGCGTACGCCGCCGCTCATGGATCTCCGGGTGCGTTGTTCTCGGTGGAGATGGGGGCGATGGAGATTATGTCGCGGATCCTCGCGGCAGGCGGTCAAGCCGAGTACGGGCAGGTGTCGGCGCGGAATCTGGACGACTGGAACCGCGGCCGGATCGCGAAGTACTCCATCGACGTCGAGACGATGCCGCTGTGGGTGTCCGATCAGGCCGCCATCACGATCGACCAAGTCCGGGCGCAGGCGCGGGCGCTGAAGCGCGCGAACGGCTTGGATTTCGTCGCCGTCGACTACGTGCAGCTCCTCCGCGCCGCTGATTCTCGGCAGCCGCGGGAACGGCAGATCGCCGAAATCTCCTGGGGCCTGAAGACCATGGCGAAGGAGTTGGACGTCGCCGTGGTGAGCGCCTGCCAACTCAACCGCGGCCCCACCAAGGAGAAGCGTCCGCCGACCATCGCCGAGCTTCGCGAGAGTGGCGCGCTCGAGCAGGACAGCGACGTCGTGATCCTGCTGCACCACAACCTCATGGAAGGCCAGCCGACCGGAGAGGTCGACCTGATCGTCGGCAAGAACCGTACCGGGAAGCTCTCGACCATCACGCTCCCGTTCCGCGGTTACCAGGCTCGGATCGGCTAGGAGAGACATGAAGAACATCGAAACCCATTACGCCGGTTGCCATTTCCGATCCAGGTCGGAAGCCCGCGCGCTATCGGTTCGCTTGTCGACGCAGTCGCTGCAATTCCATCCTGCGGGCATGTTGCTCGGGCGTCGGAGGCTTGCGGCGGGCGCGCTGCGAGGCGCGCTTCGCCTCAAGGTTCGCCGGGTCCTGAAGTCTTCGCGCCTCATTTTCCCGATGGCATGTGAGGCAGCGACGACTGCCATCCTGTTTCACGGTGGTGTTCTCGGGGGTGTACAGATGCCCCCGCTTGCACCGCGTCCGAAGCGCGACATGATCCAGAGTGCGATGGCACGGGACGCACAGGGCGAAATAGTCCGATACATCGGTGCTGTAGAGGATGTTCAGATGCGGATCGCGCTTAAGGCGATCAGTTGGAACGTTGGGACGCAAAGCGGCCTCAATTCGGACGCCGGTTGCGGAGCAATGGGAACATATATCGCCGACGACTTTCCGTGCGGCATAATGGATTCGGTTGTATTCAGCAGTCGCGCTGGGCATTCAGCAATTCTACTGGAATTCAACCCAGCGAGCTTCAGTGAAACGGTCGAATCCTGCGCGGATCGGGTGATTGTATGAGCAAGCTGACCGACCTGGTCGCCGAGAATCGGCGGTTGCAACGCCAAGTCGATTACCTCGCCGCAGAGACGCGCCGATTCGAGGGGCGTCGAGCCGACGCGGCGGAAGCGGAATGCGCACGGCTCCGTGAACTGCTTAGGCGGCACGGCATAGCGGAGGAGGCGTAATGCGTGATCAATTCGAATCCAGCTTCGATGAAGGCGTGCAACGGGGCGATGAGCTGAAAGCTGCTGCGTTGCGCCATCGAGGGGAGTCGGCCGCCGCTGCGGGAGTAACCGCGGCTGAACTGGTGATGCTCGGACGATGCTCTGGGGCGTGCATGGTCGCCACCTCGGACGCCAAAGCCTGCACCTGCGTCTGCCGCGGAGAAACGCACGGGCGGCTCGCTGATGTAGCGATGGAACTCGGCCAGGGCAAATCGGCATGGTGGGAGGCTTGCCGCCGCGGAGGATGGTCCAAATGGCTGGTGGATCAGCATGTGGTCGTCGTTTCGAATACGGGCCAGTTCAATGCCGCATATCGCGAGCAAAACAAGGCACTCGGCTACGCGCTCTTGGTGCAGAGGGATGGCGATCGTCGGTTTACCGTCATGTTCGATACTCCCGAGCGAGATGAGACACTATGGCCGGAACATAAGGCCGTCGAGGCTGCTCGAAATTTCATCCACGCACTGCTGCTGAAACGCAGAGCGCGCTCGGGGTTCTACGCGGTCCGCAAGCCTGAATATGGGCAGGTATCTGGATTGCGGGATCTCGATGAGGCCAAGACCGTTGCCGTTCTGCTCGGCGAATGCATCCTCGGAAATCACTGCGGGACGGTCCGGGCTCTCTATGTACTGCTCGGGCAGTCCGATCCGGTTGATCTTGGCCTGAATGTGGAGAGACTATATCCGCCGGTTGCACATAGTGAGTGGTGCACCACGACAGCGCCGATCGGGCCATGTCCTTCGTGCTCACGTCCCGCTGAACTCGTCCGCCCCTTGGATAGATATTTCCATCTGGACGGCTCGGAGAACGATCCCTGCTGGGTTCGCATACTCCGCGGAGGGGTGACCTGTGAGTAATCGCCGTGTCGAGATCATCCGCCCGCCACACCTCGCCGGCGGGACATCCACCACAACCGACTCCGCCGAGCGGCCCCCGTCCGCCCGAGCGCAACAAGCCATCGACCGAGAAGGAACCAACGAATGACCGAGAACACCGTCGACATCCCCACTTACAGCGAGTTGATGGCCGAGAAGAACCGATACCACGAGGATGCGAACCGCTACCTAATTCAGCTCGGCCGCGTCGAAGAGGAACTGGCCGACCTCCGCGCCCGCATCGACAAGCTCAAGGCAGACGCGGTCAGGGAAGTCCTGCGCGTGGAGATCCTTCGACAGTTGGAACACGTCGCAGGAATGCACGAGGGCGAAATCGTCATCGACTGCGCAGGCGGGTTCGCCTCCCTCAACGTCGAGAAGCTGGCGGACGCAGTTGCGGAGGCTCTCCGATGAGTGAGCAACCCCAGTACGGCCTGGTGATGCCTTTCGTGACGGTCGCCTCGAAAGGTGGCCCGCACGATGACAACTCGTACTGCGCAGGGTTCGAAATGGGCCGCCTCGACACGGTGCTGTCCCTCGCCGCCGGTATCGCTACCTCGGTCGAGCGCGTGATCAAGGTCGAGAACCAGCCCCAGGCCGATCTGATCGCCATGCGCCAGGGCTACACCGCGACATTCACCGAATCCGAAGTGGACGGCTGGATCCACGCCATGTTCGAGCCCGCGGGCGGTGCCGAATGACTGAAACCGCCCTGCCCGACGCTTACGACATCCCCGCGGACCTGTCTCCGAAGCTCCGGGCGCTCTACATCCTCATCGCCATCAAGGTCGAGGAACACCTCGGGCCGATCCTCGAAGAGCTGGCGGGTGCCGAATGAGCCGCCGCGAGTACGTGCGCACCATGCAATGCGCCGAGCCCGGTTGCCGGGAGGCGACTGTCTCTGTGTCCTCCACGCGCAAGGAGCAGGCCGACGACTACGCGCGCTATGCGAAGAACCCGTGGCGCTGCTACCGGCACAGCAAGCCGGACGAAGTTCTCGCCGCAGACAACCTGGAACGCTCGACAGTCCTCGTGGCGGGCCGTGTCCGGCAATCGCCGACCCGCCGCGATACCGAGCCCGGCTACATCTCCGGCCTGTACTGGCTCGAAGGCGAAACGCGCAGGGGCGGAGGGCTCGTCAGCGGCCCCGGTTTTCGGGCCATCGCCAACGACTTCCCGCCCGGCACCCGCCTGATCGTCACCGCCCGAATCGAACTCCCCGAAAGCGACGCCGGCGAATGAGCGAGAACAACATCGAACCGCACCAGGTGATCGAACTCGTGGAGTCCTACGTCCAGAGCGAACTCCGCGACTTCGAACAGTACGAGAACCGGTCCCCGTTCGACGCTTCCGGTGTGTGGTCCCTGCACCAGTTGGCGCGGGATGCATACGCCCTCGGCGTCGGAGATGGGACTCATCAGGAGCGGAACCGGCAGGCGCGGCAAGCCCTCCGGGATGACCGCGCACGCCAAGCCACCAATCGAGAAGGCGAGTCCGCCGGATGACTCTCTGGAACATCCCGGTCGACATACCCGTGCCGTCGACGGGCGTCTGGATCGTCGCCAGCACCTCGTGGGGTTCGGAAGGTCCCAGCGAGGCGACACCGTACGCCGACGAGGTTTCAGCGTTGCGTGCCGCGAACACCGACACCTATCTGCGCGCCTGGTTCGTGCCGTTCGGCGTGGATCTGCGTGAAGTCATGAACGGGACATGGAAACCCGAGTCCCCCAACAACATTTAGGAGACCACCGATGCTTGAACTGTTCCTTCGCCCGTTCCTGCGCTACCCCGTTGGGGTGTTGCCCGTGTACGTGGAGCCGATGCTCACCGAGCAGTGGGGGGCGGCGTGAACGACCCGCGCGACGAACTCGTCCTCTACCTCGACCGCCTCCTCGATGGCGTCGCGTGGGCGGACACAGGAGCCGAAGCCGCGAAGCATGTTGCGGAGGTGCTCGGATGGCGTCCACCGGCCCGCGTCATCGAGAACCAGGCCCAGTTGAGTGGCTGGCCGATCGGCACCGTCATTCGTGACGCGCAGGACGGCGTAGCCCGTAGGACGCGCATGGGAGACGGACCGGCCTGGATCGCCCTCGGAGTCGCGGCTGGCAGTTATCGCCCGGTCGCCCTCCCGGCTGTCGTCCTGTGGACGCCCGAGGAGGCGCAACGATGACCTGCCTCCACTCCGGGAATCTCACGATCTGCCGCCCGTCCTCCTGGAAGGTGTTCAGCCGCAAACCGGTCGGGGAGAAATGGTGCTTCGGCTGCCGTCAACGCCTCCCGCACGACTGGATCGTGGAGGGCGAGGACGGCTTCAGCTACTACGAGCCGTCCGCCCGCTTCGACTGCTCGAGATGTCATCGGGACCGCACTCTGTTCCCCGGCTGGGTTCGGGAGGCCGCGGGATGACCGCCGACGACGCCCGCAATCGGCTCGCCGCTATCCGAGCACTCCACACGCCCACCAATGGCCACAACCCCGAATGCGGTTGCGGGATACCGGCGCACGCCGATCGCAGCTGCACCGAATGCCGCACCAGCTGGCCATGCGCAACCATCCGCGCACTCACCCCAGGAGACACGAAGTGACCGTCCATCCGTTCCCGAACTCGCCCGTCGAGATCACCGTCTACTCCCGGCCGGGCCGCCAGCAGTGCACGACAACGGCCCGGCACCTCGACCGCCTCGGCTTGCCGTACCGCTACCGGGATGTCACCGAAGACGACGACGCCCGTGCGGCCGTGGAAGCGCTCGGCTACCGCGCCCTGCCGGTTGTCACCGCGGGCGATATGCACTGGTGCAACTACCGCAACGAGAAACTGAAGCGGCTGGCCGAGATCCACGGCGTCACAGGCGACATCTCATGGCTGGACGACGCCGCTGCGGAGTACATCCGGGACGGTGTCGCGTGACCGACTCGATCACCAACAAGTACGGCGACAAGATCCGCGTCGGCAGCGTCTGGGCCGACAACGATCTTCGCTCCGAAGGCCGCACCGTCCGCGTCGATTCCCTGGATTCCCGGTATGCCCAATGCACGGTGCTGACCGCGGTGGGCGGCATCGCGCCGACGCGCAAGACCGCACGGATCCTGATCGACCGCCTCCATCCGACCAAGACCGGATACCGGCTCGTCGAGGACCCGGAGGGCGAGTCGTGACCGATTGCGTGTTCTGCCAGCGAATCGACGCCTACGACTACGAGCAGAGCTACGGCAACGTGGTCCGGTTCGAGCCATTGAATCCGGTGACGCCGGGACATCTGTTGTTCGTCCCGGCCTGGCATGTCGAGCATCCCTCCGGTGAAGCGATCCGGGCTGCGATGTTCCGCGCCGAACTCTACGGAGACAACCGGGGCGAAGACTTCAACCTGATCACTTCCTCGGGATCTGCTGCGACACAAACGATCCCGCACATTCACGTGCACTACGTTCCACGCCGCGCCGGTGACGGGCTGCATCTGCCGTGGACGAACCAGAAGAAGGGAGCCGAGCAATGACTCGGTATGCCTACGACACCGAATTCCTCGAGGACGGCCGGACCATCGAACTGATCTCCATCGGGATCGTCTGCGAGGACGGCCGCGAGTACTACGCCGTCAACTCGGATGCGCCGTGGGGTCGGATCAAGGAACGGGACTGGCTCGTCCGCAATGTGCTGCCGAGCCTTCCGTTGACGGGCCGCGAGTCGCTCGAGGACTACCTGAATCACCCGAGGAGCCTGTTCCCGCGTCCGTCGATCGAGTTCGTCGAGGTCGACTCCAGAAACGTACTGGTGAAGCCGAAATGGGTGATCGCCAACGAGGTGCGGGAGTTCCTCCTCGCCGACGGTGAGCCCGAACTCTGGGCGGATTGGGCGGCCTACGACCATGTCGTCCTGGCGCAGCTGTGGGGCCCGATGATCAACCTGCCGCAGGGGATCCCGATGTTCACCCATGACATCGAGCAGGCCATAGAAGGCGTCCCGGGTTTCGTGAAGCCGGAGCAGGCCGAGGGGATGCACAACGCTCTGGAGGATGCCAGGCACAACATGCGAGTGTTGAAGGCGCTGGGGGTCGTGGCATGACGCAGATTCCACGCCCTCAGTGGCTCTCTGGCGTTCCGGTGGTGCCCGAGTCCGCACCCGCCCCCGTTGAACCGCCAGCGGGGCAGCAGGCCGTCAATTCGAAGGCTTTCGTCAGCGATGCGCTGCACAACCGGGTAGCCCTGGCGGTTCGCCGCCATGCGGGGCTCTTCCTCGGATTCTCGGGCAGCTTGGCCGACATGCTCCTCGCCGATACGGAACTGTTGGACGCCCTGGTGACCTACCGGACCGCTCAACGGCTCGCCGAGCACGCGCCCGGTACGGATCTGCAAACCCGCTTCCGTCTCGCTTCGGCTTCGGCCCGCAAGTCCGAACACCACTGGCCCGCCGACTGTCTCGCCGAAGCCGCTGACGTCCTCGACGGAGTCCAAGACCGACTCAAGGCGCTTCAGATACTCGCCCACGCCTGGGCGACTCAGGCCACCGACTACGACGAAGACACCGAGCGGCAGATCGAGGACGGCTGGACGCTGCTCGCTCTCCTCGAGGATCCGGTGCCGCAAACCCGCGACGTGCCCGCAATGGAGGAACGCGGCCGGGAAGCGATGACCGAATGGCGTGAATCCGGAAGCCAACTGCCGGAGGAGGAGCCCGATGCCTGACCACATCTCCAACGAACAGCTCCCCCGCTGGATCGAGCACGTCGACTACGCCGACGGTCCCGAATCCCGCGCCATGGCCGAGGAGTTGGTGAAGCTGCGGACGCTCGTCGCCGACTTCACCGACCCGGACGAGTGCAGCTTCGACCACCACGGCGGCTGCCAAGCACACGGCTACCTGTCCCTCGAGCCTGGCGAGCTGTGCCCGCACGAGGAAGCCAAGCGGTACCTGAAGGAGGTCGACAATGCCTGACCGGACACCATTCACCGACACCGAACTCCGCAAGATCGCCGACTTCGGGGCCATCGCGCTTACTGATGAGCCCGACGAGGACGTGCAGGCGATGGCGGCCGAGATGATCGCCGCCCGCGCCCGCATCGCTGAATTGGAGACCGAGGCCCGCAATATGAGCGAGGGACTCAAATCGTTCCTGCGAGTCATCGACGTGGCATCCGAGTTCGTCAACGAGCGCCCCGAGTATGTGACCGCGTGCCGTAACGCCCATCCGGACAACGCCCACGACTACTACCGGTGGCAGGGCGGGGCTGAGGCGCGACGTCAGCTCGCCCAACGATTGGGTTGGACTGTCCCGCACGAGATCGGCGAGAAGACCACGCCGATCGAGGAGGCCGGGCAGTGACCGCCGATCAGGATCTCCCCGCCGCGTTCGCGGCGGCGTTGTACAAAGCCGCGAACGAGGGCATGAAGGCCACTCTCACTACTGGTTCCTGGCAGGACTACACCGTCGATCGCCTTCTCTCGAATTCTGCCCTGCTGGACGACATCTGCGAGTACCGGGCCCGGCAGATCAACGCCGAAGTCGATGCTATCGCCAAGGTGGAGCGCAAACCGCAGTGGTGGCAGTCGGTGTACGACATCCCGTTCGGCATGAAGTTTTGGGGTGTACCGAATGGGCGCCTGGTGACCCAGGTGCCGTGGGAGCGCTTCACTGCCGACGCCTGCCGTTCCCCGGTCGCTCCGGCCGTGGAGAGCAACCGAACCCTGGATGCCTCCTACCCCAACGGATTCTCGGAGGTATTGGAGTGACCACTCCCAAGCTGCTGCACGAGGTGATCCAGGACGCGATCACTGCGGACCGCGCCATTTCGCCGGTTCGTCTCGCCGCCTACATCTGCGACGCCTACACCCTTCGCTCACCGGAGGAGTTGGACGCCGCACCGCGCGGAGCCACGGTCATCGACTCTCGCCGCGACGTCTACGCGAAGGACACTCGCGGCTGGTACCTGAACGGTGACCCCGACGTCGAGGACGAGGGGGCGGATATCGCTCTACCGGCCCTGCTGATGCCGTGGGAGTGGCAAGGCGAAGACGACCAGCTCCGCGCCGTTTACGTGCCGACGTCGACCACTGTTCAAGAGACCCGATCACCCGGCGTCGCCGACGTCGAACGCTTCACTGCGGTAGCAGGTTTCGTTCGCGCCCAGATGTACCGGGAAGCCGCCGCATCCGTCGCCCTGGACCGCGACGAAACCTGGACCGTTGGAGGCGGTGACCAGTGAGCGGATGTGAAGCGGAATTGTGCCACCACTGGACCGGCCACGGATGCGCTTGCGAGTTCCTGGGCCTGGAGCCGGCGGTCACCTGCCCGAAATGCGGGTCGATCTGTGGCGGCGAAGGGCAATGCCCATGGTGCGACGAGGAGGGGCAGGGATGAGCCGAGGCCAGAAACCGCGCACGCCAGCCTATTTCCCGCACATGCGCGATCGGGCACTCAAGCGGCGGCGGGTGATCGTCTTCGGGGCGGAGGGTGAACCGGGCGACGAGGTCTACTCGGTGTTCTCCATGCGCCGCAGAGACGTGCCGAAAGGTTCCCCCTGGCTCTCCTATCCGATCTGGGGTGCCCGGTGACCGCCCGCTTCGGCATCTGCCCGGTGTGTGGCCGCAGCTTCCGTTTGAAGGTGGACGGCACCCTCTTCCACCACGGCGGCGAACCCTCCAAATCCTGGCCGTACCACCGTCCCGACTGCGACGGCACCAATCAACTCCCGAAACCCGAAAGCGACAAACACTGATGAGCAGCCACGAATGGACTGAACCTGTCCTCCGCGACGGCACCCCGGTCTTTCCCTGCCGATACTGCCGGGTCGTGTGGTGGCCCGACAGGAACGAACCGAAGTCCGAATGCAAAGGCGGTAAGACGGATTACCGCGACCGCTGGCACAACGCGAAACCCGTTGAGAGGAATGGATATGTCTGATCACCACATCGACCTGGACGGCGTCGAGTCGCTCGCCCTATTCCTCAACGCCCGCAACGGCGATGGCAGCGAGGAGATGGGGATGCAGATGCTGAAGCTGGCCGAGGAGGTCGGTGAAGTCGCGGCGGCGTGGATCGGCTACCAGGGCCAGAACCCTCGCAAGGGCTTCACCCACTGCCTCGATGACGTTCTCGACGAGTTGGCGGACGTGGCCATCACGGCGATGGTGGCGATCCGCCGGCTGGAAGGCAACCCGGCCGCGGTGATCGGCGAGAAAGTCGCGGTGATGCGGCAGCGGTACGAGGCATTGGAGGCGCAGGCATGACCGACCGCGCTACCGACGACCAGATCGCCGAATGGCATGCACATCTCGAGGACGACTCGACCACACCCGACGCGGTCGTCCTCGCTGACGCCCTGGGGTCCGTTCTCTGTGAGCTGAATGCCGAACGGAACCGCTGGTTCGATGCCATGACCCGCATGGAGTGCGAAACCGGCTGCGGCAACTGCAACGTGTGCCGACTTCTGAACGCGCTGGAGGCCAAGAAAACGCAGCACGCCGAAACCCTGGGACTCCTCGAGCACGCCTACAAGGTGATCGAGGCACAGAACCGCCCGCCGCTCGGCTACACGGTCCTGTCCAAAACGGAGGTCCGTCTCATGCCCGGCAGCTTCCACTACACCGCGAGCGGACCGGTCACGGAGTCGATCTTCCCGGCCGAGCAACTCGCCGCGGAACGCAAGGGACATCGGAAGAAGTGCGTCATCGCCGAACTTCGGGAGGTGCCCGGTGAGTAGCACTCTGGCGTACCTCGAGGAAGCCGCCCGCCGCGGCGCACGGGGTGTCGCCTGTATCAACCTCTTCGACTGCGACTGCGATGTCTGCCGCCGCCGCGCCACCAATCCAACTCTCGACCAGGAGGTGACGGCATGACGCCCGACGAGATCCGCGCCTTGTATGTCGAGACCCTGGCGCGCGCCGACTACGCGGATTGGCTGGACCGCGTCCGCGTCGCCGCCGCTCGATGGGACGAAGAGTGCGAGCACCTGCCGTGGGACGAGCAGCCAGACAAAGGCGAGTGGGGGCGTGACCACTGGCGACGCATCCACACACGCGCCGTCGACGCTCTCGCCGCGGCCGGGCTACTGCCGACCGGCATCGAGTGGGGAGCAGGCGAAGTCGAGGACCACACAGCGGATGCGGTTCGCACGGTGCCGCACGACGTCCACGAGGACGAGAAAGATGCCCGCGCTGATGCTCTGGCCAACGGAGAACCGCTCATGCAGCGGTACACCCACGACTGGCGGGAGGTGGTCGAGTGACCATCGGCAAGCCACATTGGTGGCCCGGTATCTGGTTCTACGGCCCGAAACCGTTCGGCGGCATCCGCCACAACGTCCTGCCGTGGCTGGGCAGCGACGGCGACCCCTACGACGACACATGGTGCCGCCAGACGATCGTCATCCCGTTGCTAGGTCTCGGCGCAGTCATCATCGGCCTGCCTTGGCACCTGAGCGCTGAATGCATGGCCAAAGCGGACGAGGTGGTCGAATGACCCGCCCCCGCACCTTCGATCACGTCGTCGGCCTCGACCTGTCGCTCACCTCGACCGGCGTCGCCCGCACTCTGGTCGGCACCACCGAGACCGTCGTCGAGGTACGCACCGTCAAGTCGTCCGGCACCAAGACGGACAGCTGGGAACAGCGGCACCGCAGGCTGTATGGCCTCGTCGGCGACATCGCGCACACCGTCCCCCGACGTGCCCTCGTCATGCTCGAGGCGCCCGCGTACTCGCGCACCACCGGATCTCAGCACGACCGTTCCGGCCTGTGGTGGATGGTCTATAGCGAACTCACCATCGCCTACGGCCTCACTGTCATGCCGATCGGCCCGACCGTGCGCGCGAAATACGCCACCGGCAAAGGCAACGCGAGCAAAGACACCGTGCTCGCCGCCGCTGTGCGCCGATACCCCGATATCGACATCACCGGCAACGACACCGCCGACGCTGTGATCCTCATGGCCATCGGATGCCGGCTGCTCGGCACACCTATCGACGACATGCCGAAGGCGCACCTCGACGCCCTCGACAAGATCCGCCCACCCGCTGAGGAGGACTCATGATCGAACGAGAAGAACTGGCGCAGCGCGCTCTCGACTGGATGAAGGCCAATGACGGCGGCAATCTGTGCGTGTGGTGGCCTGCCGGATCCAAACCCGGCGACGACGCGCAACCGATCATGGCGGTGCTGTGGGATCAGGGCGGCGTCGGCGAACTGGGGACCTTCTACAACCGCGACGACGCCAAGGCCATGGAGACGATCTGCGACATCTTCAACTGGGCACTCGGCGAACTCGTGCCGAGTCGGGTCGGCTGGTACGGCGAGCGCACTTACAAGGCTGACGAGGTGACCGAATGAGCCTGTTCCACATCCACAAGTGGTCGAGATGGGGCGATCCGTTCGAGCAGCCGAGGATCAACCTCCTGTTCGATCAGCAGTTCGCGGTGCGCCTCCAGCGGCGCGAGTGCGTGAAGTGCGGGCAGTGCGAGGAGCGAGAACTGTGACCGCCGAGTTTGGTCCGTTCCTGGAGTCGTTGCAGGACGCGCATTCTCGCCGCATCGAACGCCAGCAGTTCGACGAGATCACCGCCGACCTCGAGCGCCCCGAAACCGAGGACATGCCGTGGGCGGTTCCTACCGAGGAGCCTCCGCTGTGGCGGGCGCTCCTGGATGCGGTGTGGGGGCTCGTGTGGCCCCGCCGTGAGGAGAAGAGATGACCGATGTACTGCTCGTGCTGCTCGTGTGCCTTGTCGCCCTGTTCATCTGCGTCATCGTGAAGGGCCCCAAGAAGCCCAGCGCTCCGAAAGCGCAGGAGGCGCCGACGTTCCGGACACTGCTGCTGGTGACTCCGAGCGACGAATCCCTCACCGACGCAGTGAAAAGCGTCCTCATCGACACCTGGGGAGACCTGCCAGTGTCGGAGCTGGCCGGTAGGTCGGTGGTGGATTTGGCGTTCGAGTTTCAGGCGACATTCCCGGGCCCGCAATACGACGACGCGGCACGGATGATGATCGCGAAGGCTGTTCATGCGGTCCTCGTCGGAGATTCCGCCGAAGAGGTACGCGCCGAAAAGGCACCCACGCCCGATCCTTCGACTGCGTCCGCCAGTCCACGCGGGCGGCTTGAAGAATTGGCGCAGCGATCCAAGTCTGTGACCGGGATCGGCGTGAGCGTCCAAGGAGGCGTCTACCGCTCATTGACCGTGAACGGCATCGACGCCCGTGTTCGCGATGTCTTCGTACTGGAGCACTGCCAGGTGAGCGGGATCGGCGCTTCCGGTCGGGTCTTCGTGGCGCCCGGGACCAGAGTGGATGTCTCTGGGGTGAACGCCAAGGTTGAGGTGGTGCAGCTGTCGTGGGCTGAACTCGCTGCTCGCGCCGAATCCGGAAAGGCAGTCCGATGACCGAACGCTTCACTGACGAGCAGCTGGCCGAGTGGCTGTACGACGCGGAATACCAATGGGACCGAGACGCGGCCGAGCACAACTACGACTACGACGCGAATCCGATGCCGACCGACTCATTCCCGAAGTACTACGCGGACAACTACAACCCGACCCTGGCTGGATTGTTCCGAGAGATCATCGAGTCCCGCGCCCGGATCGCCGCGGTCCTCGCGCTGCACCACCCAGCGAAAGCCCACCAGGTCTGCCAGAAGAAGGACTGCCCGTGCGGCGGGTACGAATGCTGCGCGCACTGCGACGAATACTCCGCGCGCGGAGTTCACTGGCCGTGCGACACCTACAAGGCGATCATGGGCACGGATTGATCGTTCAAGATCGGGAATCGACACGGAGATAAACGGTTTGGAAGTGTCGGTGTAAAGCGTTACAGTTGGTGGCAGAACGGAGTTGGGAGTGGGCGGGCCGGATTCGGTCGGTTACCACTTTTAATGGAGAGGTTGCGGGTTCGAGTCCCGTCAGGAGCTTGCTCCTGTAGCTCAATTGGCAGAGCACTTAAACCCCGGTCGGAACAACACGACCGCCTACCTTGACGCCGGATGAACGAGGACGGGCCGGAGCTGTATCGGTTATCGGTTAAAACAGCCCTAACACGGCTGCGCAGGTTCAATCCCTGGCCCGGTCGGCGCACCACGACCGTCCTCCTCATCGGAATAGCTTGAGCTGGAAGGCGGGCCGGACGCCTGTCGGTTATCTTTCGGGTAGATCATCCCGGTAGGCACTGACACGTCCGCCTTCCTCGCTCGAAGAATGGACAATTGAAGACGGGCCGGAGACGATCGGTTATCGCATTCGGAGCGGGTAACGCAGGTTCAAATCCTGCCGGAAGGTGAACGCCTTCCGTGGTCCAGCGGCCTACGACGCCTAAAACATCGGTCGGCATAACATGCCCGTCTTCTCTTATCCACCCACGCCCTCGCCGAGGGCCGACACCGAGGAATGGCATGGACGTTCTGAGCGGCATCAACCTTCGCAAGACTCCGCAGTCGGAGCAGGCCGACCCCCGCCAGGTGAAGAACAACGCTGGCGGTTTCACCTTCGAGGTGACATCGGAGGTCCGGCTGCGCCGCTTCCTCGTCCTCGGCACGGACTCGCCGACGTACTACGTTGGCGCGCAGGAGTTGACGAAGGACAACGCTGCCGTCGTCCTGGACTACGCTCGCAGCAACACCGCGGACCTCGTGCGGGTGATCGTGGAGATCTCGACCGCAGGCCGCGCGCCGAAGCAGAACACTGCGCTATTCGCGCTCGCCGCCGCGGCTTCTCTGGGGGACGAGGACGGTCGCCGGACAGCCCTGGATGCCCTGCCGTTGGTGGCGCGCACCGGAACTCACCTGTTCCTGTTCGCCCGCTACATCGAGCAGTTCCGCGGCTGGGGCCGCGGCCTGCGTCGGGCGGTCGCGCACTGGTATGTCGAGAAGTCGGTGGACGATCTGGCCTACCAGGCAGCGAAGTACCGCAATCGTGAGGGCTGGACTCACCGTGACCTGCTGCGCCTGTCGCATCCCGAGACCGATCAGGATGAGCGGCGTCGCCTGTTCGACTGGATCTGCGGTCGCGAGGCGTCGCTGGATGGCCTGCGGTTGATCGAGGGCTTCAAGCGCGCCCAGACCGCAACGGTCAAGGCGGTTCCCGATCTGGTCCGCGAGTATCAGCTGTCGTGGGAGATGCTGCCCGACGCTGCCTTGAACGAGGCTGCGACATGGGAAGCGCTGCTCGACAACGGCATCCCAGCGACCGCGCTGATGCGCCAGCTGCCGCGCCTGACCCGGCTCGGACTCTTGTCACCCCTCGGCGGTCGTGTCGAGTCGGTAGCGGCACAGCTGGCCGACCCGGAGCGGCTGCGGAAGGGACGCGTGCACCCGATCAACGTCCTCGTCGCGCTGCGCACGTACGCGGCGGGACGGTCGGCGCGCGGGGAGTCGACATGGCAGCCGTCGCAGCCGATCGTCAACGCTCTGGATGCCGCGTTCTACAACGCATTCGGTGCGGTCGAGCCGACCGGTAAGACGCACTTGCTGGCATTGGACGTGTCGGGGTCGATGAGCTTCAACCCGATCGCGAACCTGCCGTTGACGCCGCGTGAGGCGAGCGCTGCTCTGGCGCTGGTGACCGCGGCCGTGGAGTCTCGGCACGAGATCGTCGGGTTCTGTGGCGATCTGCGTCCGCTGCCGATCCATCCGCGACAGCGCCTGGACGACGTCATCCGCTCGGTGAGCAACCTGCCGTTCGGGCGCACGGATTGCGCGCAGCCGATGCTGTACGCGCTGAAGAACAAGCTCCACGTCGACCTGTTCGAGATCCTGACCGACAACGAGACGTGGTGCGGGTCAATCCATCCGCATCAGGCCCTCGCGCAGTATCGGCGTGAGGTCAACCCGGACGCGAAGCTGGCCGTCGTAGCGATGACCCCGACGAAATTCTCCATCGCGGACAAGAACGACGCCGGGATGTTGGATGTCGCAGGCTTCGACTCGGCCGTGCCGTCGCTGCTGGCCGACTTCGCGCGGGGGCTGTGAGGCCCGACGTGGTCTCCGACATCCGCGCCCAGCAGGCGCGCGAACACCACCGGCAAGCCGCCGAGACCGACCGGCAAGCCGAACGCCATCGAGCCGCCCGCAACGCCCTCATTCGCGCGTTGCGGGCGGACGACCCGAAACGCTGGACCTACCCCGAGTTGGCGAAAGCTGTTGGCTGCTCGGAAGAATTGATCGCTGCTGTCGTGAAAGGGAGAGTGCCGTGACGGTCTCCAAGCTCGGCCCGAAGCTGTTGAGTTGGGCTACCGAGATCGATGAGAACACGATCGAGCAGGCTCGCGAAACCGCGGCCATGCCGTTCGTCGTCCCACACGTGGCCCTCATGCCGGACGCGCACTCCGGCAAGGGCGCCGCGGTCGGCACCGTGATCCCCACCGAGGGCGCGGTGATTCCGGCCGCGGTCGGGGTTGATATCGGGTGCGGCATGTCGAGCATCGAAACCCGCTACACCGCAGCCGATCTCAAGGGCCACGATCTGTCCGTCCTGCGGGCTGCGATCGAGGAAGCGATCCCGTTCAGCCCCGGCAACTACAACGGCGAGATCGAGCGCGAGCACACCGCCGAACGCATCGCCCTGCTCGAGGAGCTTGCCGAGCGGAACAGCGTCGACCTGTCGCACTCGCCGATGTGGCGCGAACAGCTCGGCTCGCTCGGCGGCGGGAATCACTTCATCGAGCTGTGCCTGGACGAGCGCGACCACGTCTGGCTCTTCCTGCACTCCGGAAGCCGCGGCGTGGGCAACAAGATCGCGCAGAAGCACATCAAGACCGCGCAGAAGCTGTGCAAGCAGTGGTGGATACAGCTCCCCAACCCCGAACTCGCCTACCTGGTCCAGGGAACTCACGAGTTCACCTCCTATATCAAGGAGTTGAACTGGGCGCAGAAGTTCGCCGCGGAGAACCGCGCGGACATGCTCGACCGCTTCGCCACTGTGTTCGCGCAGTGGCTCGGCGTCGAGGATCCGGGTGAGGTTGATCGAATCACGAGCCACCACAACTACACGCGCATGGAGCGACACTTCGGCCGGGATATTTGGCTCACCCGCAAGGGCGCTGTCGACGCACACGAGGGCGTGAAGTCGATGATCCCCGGCAGCATGGGCACCTGCTCGTACGTGGTCGAGGGCAAAGGCTGTGTCCCTGCACTGCATTCGGCGCCGCATGGAGCGGGCCGGCGCATGTCGCGGAACGAGGCGAAGAAGAAGTTCACCGCCGCGGATCTCGCCGACCGGATGAAGGGCATCGAGTACCGGCCCGGCGAGGAATGGGTGGACGAGATCCCCGACGCCTACAAGGTGATCGACGAAGTCATGGAAGCGGCCGAACCGCTGGTATCCGTGCTGCACAAGCTCCGGCAGATCTTGAACGTCAAGGGCACGTGAGCATGGAACCGAACCCGTTCTTGATCAGGAACCAGCACACGAGTCCAGGAGTCGCCGGGGACGTCTCAGATCGTTTGCGTGAGGCGAAACGATTGCGCGACAAGACGGGCGCCGGAATCGTGGACTGCAAGGAAGCCCTGGAAGAGACCGCGGGCGACTTCGACAACGCCGTCGAGATCCTGGGCTCTACCGCGCGCCGGATGAGGAAGGTGCAGCGTGACCGCCGAGTCTGATGTCCTCGCGGCTATCGAGGAGTTGGAGCGCGAGGAAGCCGAAGAGCGGCGGCCCTGGTTCGAGGCTCCTGAACGTGCCTTCCGCCGCGGTGCCCGAATGGAGGTCGCCCCACCACCTTTCGAACTCGCGAATGAGGTCCGAGGGCATGGCGCGTTCCCGGATGCGGTCGAAACGCACTACGACCGCGGCGAAGTCGCTGGGCGCTCGTGGCCGTCCTTCCGTGGCCTTGTTTCTTCCGCGCCGGAAGCGGACGATATTCGCCGGATGCGGGAGTGGTCCGACTGCATCCTACGGCTGTCCATGACCCTGCGGCTGCACATCTACGGCGGATCACCGGTTGTCCTGCTGCCGAGGGAGTATCCGGCGATGGAGACGGTGTTCGGGATGCGTGTCCACCACATAGCCATCCGGGGCGGCTATGTGGGGTATCGGTATGACGGTGACTTCTCCGGGATAGCGAACGCGATGGGCACCTATTGGGCATTGGGGCGCGCCGAGGGGGAGCCGTGGATCGTGGCAGGGCGAGAACTGCTGCGCAGCGCGGTCCGGTCGGAGCGCAGGTTCCTCGAGCCGTTGCGGCCGTCCATCGGAGATATCACGTCCACGTCTGCGCCGGTGATGCCGCGCAGCTTCTCGGAACTGGAGAGGATGCGGGTGGTCGACCTGCCCGCGGTGGAGGGTGTGTTCGTCGGCTACTCCATGATTCTTCCGCTGATCACGGACATGGAGCGGGAATTGGAGCGACAGCGGCTCCGGGACTTGGGGTGAGGATTTCGCATCGGCGGGCGACCGCTGGGCTGGGTGGTGTGCGACCTGCGGAAACGTAGCACTCTCGCGGCGTTTGTGCAGGTCAGTGCATGGCGGGCGGGTGGTCGCTGGTGCGATCCGTCAATATTGCATTGCAAGGCATCACATACCGCAATGTTTCAATCCGGGGTGAAAATATTCCATAGAACCCGTTGTGGTGGAATGGATTTCGTGAAACAGCGAGCAAATCCGGAGATGGTGAGTCTCGTCCGTCAGGCCAGAAAATGGACACAGACAAGACTGGCTGAAGCGGCTGGCCTCACACAGCCCTTCATTTCGAGAGTGGAATCGGGAGAGAAGGATCTCGCCGACGATGCCCTGCGTGCGGTTACCGAAGCGCTAGAGGTTCATCCGGACGTGTTGATGATGGATGAACCGATAGAGGCGTTGCGGGTCAGACCCTTAGACGCCGTACCGCGAGAGCAGAAGGGCATAACGCTGGCCGCTGGCCAGATAGGCGAGCTGCCCCGGCGAAGGCTGAGTGTACGGCGGAACAGCAACGAGGGGTTCCTGTACGTCATTGAGTTATCGACGAACAAGACCAAGGTCGGTTGCACAACGAATCCATTCGGCAGGATCGGAAGTCATTCCAAAGAGGCTGCACGTTACGGTGTGGAAATTACTCGCGTATGGCTGTCGCCAGGGCATGCGAATTACAAATCGACCGAGGCGCATCTGATTCAAGCTGCGCATCAACTCGGCGGCGAGATCGTTGTGGGACGTGAACTCTTCTCCGGACTCTCGTTCGCGGCGGCAGTGGAGTTTGCGCAGGACCTCGATTTCCAACCTGGCGACGTCTCCGAGGAAGCACGGTTCTGCAATCGGTCTCGGCGTAGCTATCCATACCGACAGGGGTGATCGAACTCGGCCGACGCCGACAGGCCACCCTGCTAGTTCGCCTACAGTTCTCTGCCCCAGTTCCGGCGGTTGTTCTCCTCGATCCGGGTCTGGCAGGTGCTGCACAGCATCCACCGGCCCGGCTCGGCATCCTCCCCGCAGATCTGACACTTACGCACTTCGTCTGGCACTTGACGGATCATATCCGGGCCGTCGTCAGCGCGAACGCAGCATGAACTGGACCCGGTACTCCACCGATCCCGGCGACGTCACTTGACCGTTCGTCGCCGTGAAGTCGCAGCGGGCATAAAACTTGTACAGAGTGTCCAGTTGGAGTTCGGTGACAGAGGAATGCCACCAGTAGTCAGCGGGCACGGAGGGATGCAGGTCGTGGTACCGCGGCTTACCCGAGACGCTGGCGCCGCAGCTCATCGTCCCGTGAACGTACTGCTGGACGTAGGGGGAGAGCCGCAGCGACCACAGCAGCCGGTTGCCAGCAAGACCTGAACCCGCGTAGATGACATCCCCGGTGAACGTCCCGTGCTTCCCCTCATAGCGGTACTGCGTGTCGTACGGATGGAAGTCGTAACAGCCTGGCGATGAACCAGGTTCAGCGGTAGCCGTCGACGCGCACATCACCACGATCGCGATGACGACCGCAGCCAGAGTTACCCGACGTGTTTGCGCACCGATACAGCTCTGCATGTGAAATCCCCCTGCGGTACATCCTCGATCTCTACGTCCACCCGATCGCCCTCATGGAGGCTCATGTAGTCCTCGGGTGTCATGGTGGACAGGTGGAACCATGCTGGTGTCCCGTCCTCGCGGGTGAGCACGCCAGTGCCGGTGCGAAGATTCCAGCGGTACACCGTCGCCTGCTCCACGCGTTCCCCTCTCGCCTGTGGCCCGACCTTATATCGTTGCATCGATCCGGCTGTGCCGCAGGAGATTCAGGCAGGCGGGATTTCCGGAGGCTTGACGTGCACGGTCCATCTCTGCCCGTCGTACCAGCGGGTGAGTCCGGCCGGGTCGACATACCAGCCTGGCGGAGGTCCGGACACCGTGGGCTGTTGCACGATGACCGGGGGCGGTCGTTTGTCGCCGACCCGGAGCAGAGCGCGCACGATCAGCACAACGAACGCGATCGGTACGGCGATGACAAGAATGGCGAGCACCCCGACCCCGCCGAGGTTCGTCTGGTTCGCCCACAAGATGACGCAGGCGATGATCACGAGGATGATGAGGGGCCACAGCCAACCTGGGCCGGACTTCCTGAATGGGGGTTGATTCGGATCAGGTGGCTGATAGGGGATCACGGGAAATCTCCAAGATCAATTGTTGGTGAGCTGGCGGAATCTCATTCGCCGAATCGGCGGTATTCGTTTCAATGCCTGGAGAGTGGTGGAAGCCCGCGACCGATCCGATCACGATGGTCGCGGGCATCCTGTTTTCGCCGGGGACGTCGTTGTCCGCGACTCGGCCACGCCTGGTTGTGGCCTCGGTCAAGCTCAGTGCCGCGGCCCCCACGTCCACACCCCGACCGGGCACGGTAGCGGCGGAACGATATTCCCCTGAGCGTCGCGGACGGTGTTGTCGGCCGGGTAGCCGTACTGGCACGGGTCCGCAGCGTTCGGCGGGACGGCGCCGGCGGGTGCGGCGAGGATCGCCAACGGGGCAGCGGCGGCCAGGATGGCGAAAGCGAACCTGTGCACGGGAACTCCTAAGTTGGGTTGAATTTGGTTTCAGTTAGGGGATGGGCGGTCAGAGGATCAGGTAGACGCCCGGCTCGACGAGTTCGATGTCCTTGGAGACGGTCAGGTCCCGGATCGCCTCGCTGGTGGCCTTGACCGGCCAGCCGAGGGCGTCGGCGAGGTATTCGACGGTGGGAAGGTAGACAGTGCCGGAGGGGGCGATCTGGCGCAGGAAGTCCAGCGCCGCGCGAGCGTTCACCGTGGCCTCGTACTTGCGTTGGGCCGGGATCAGAACCCGCTCGTTGTATGCGAGGGTGAGCGCTTCATCACCGGGCAGTTCTTCGCCCTCGTCCAGGCGGGCTTGTGCGTCGGCGAATTCGTCTGCGGTGGGGGTGGGGACGGTCGGGTCGGACCGGTCACGCTCGAGCCAATCGGCGAAGCTCGTTGGTTTCTCCTGTGCGGGTGGGGTACCGCGCCCACCGGAGGGGGCGCGATACAAGCGGTTAGGATGTGAGCGCTTCTGTCACGGCCGAGACGACCTCGCCGCGTTTCTTGGTGCACGGCCACGTATGCCGGACGATCCCGTCGCGGACTCCCTGCGTGTAAACCTGCCACCCGATCCAGACGGAATCGTTCTTGCGCCACCATTGATCGCCGATCTCGATCAGCACGTCACCGTGCCGGATGGTGATGGATCGACTGATGCCGCCCGGGTAGGCGTACACGTCAACTTCGGTAGCGATTCCGCCGTTTGCGAGGCTTTGAGCCAGCCGGCTCCAACGATCTGCACTCATCGACCTGTCTCATCTTGGGTCAGTTCTGGTGGTCAGCGCCGCGCCCGGTAGTGGGCACGGGCGCGGCGCTGAGTCGGTGCGGCTAGAGGATGGTCAGGTACAGCTCGGTGGTCTGCTCGAACACGGGCTGGAGCTGATCGGCATGCAAGCCCTCGAAGGACTTGCGCACCTTGTAGTCCAGGCCGCGGATGTTGCCGAACTCCATGCAGTAGGTGTCGTCCGCCGACAGGGTGATGCGGACCTGCCGCACCTTTCCGGCGTTCTGCATGATCCGGAAGGTGATCCCGTTGTCCAGGATCCAGAAGTCCTTCGCGCCGACCGCCGCGATCAGACGCCGCTGACTGCCGGCGAGCTGGTTCAGGATCGTGCGGGCGATTTCCTGGCGGTCTTCGGCGGTGGTGGTCATCGGAGGCTCCTTGCCTGTCTGGCTGATGACTCAAGTTTAGTCCAGCGCGTTGGACAAGTCAAGCGCGTTGGACTACTCGGGTAGGATCGTGCACATGGACCCCGAAGACGAAGCGCAACTAATACTCCTCAAGCGCACCCACGACGGTTCCGCGGAGATGGAGCAGCGAGACAGGGACGCGCTGTACGCCTTCATTCAGCGAAAACTCAATGAAGCCAAGCGTGGAACGGTCGAACACCTGATACAGGAACTGATGACGAAGACGGGCTACTCGCGAGGGAGGCTGTTCGACATCAAGAGGGGGCGATGGTCGCGCACCCCGGAGCGGAACCCTCAACGAGAATCTTGATTACGTCCATCGCGCATGACATAATGGAGTCATGTCCAACACGAAGGTCGCTGATCTGCCCCAGCTTCTCGCCGAGTACGAGCGCGTCTCGAAAGCTGCGACCGACAACGCCAACAACGCCGCTGGCGGACGCGGTAAACAGGGCAAGCGTCGCTACGACGCCGCCCTTCGCCGCGGTGCAAAGTTCAGCCAGCAACTGCGGCAGCTGGAGAACCAGATCCGCACCGCCGGCGGTGCGGTCCCAGGCTCGGCACCCGAGCCGAAACCGGCTCCGCGGCCCGAGTTCGTGGGCCCGCGAATGCCCGACCAGCGCACCATGACTCAGATAGCGTTGAAGATGACCCGGGAAGAGTTGAAGTCCGAAGACGTCCGACTGGACGAGATCCGTCGCGCAGCGAAGGTCTGGACTCTCACTCCGTGGCATCGTGCGGTCAAGTCCGCGCTCGGCGAATACGCTGCGGCTGACGCCCGCGCTCGAACCGCTGCACGGCGATCGGAGGGCGCCAAGCGTGGTGCCGTCACTCGTGCACGTCGGAAGGCTGCGGGGCTGCCCCCGAAGCGCCTGGAAATGTTCAGCCCGCCTCCCGGTGGCTGGACCGACGCCGACCTCGTGAGCTGAGACCGCAACACTATCTACCGCATCCTGGAGAAAGAAGACAGGCCATGACCCTCGAGGAGTTCTTGCTCGCACGAGTCGATTCCGACAAGACGCTTCCCGAATCCGTGCTCGATGCGGTGCGGGCGATCACTACAGGCTGGTCGGACCCGTTCGGGCAACTCGATATGTCGCAGGCGGGCGCGGCTCGCGTGGAGAAGCGTCGCATCCTGCTTCGACTGGCTCGAATCTGGCAGTTACATCCCGACTTCCAAGAAGAGTGGGCATCGCCTCTCGTTTCAGAGAAGGGTCGGTGAGCCGGCATGGGCTATCAGGTGATCCGTCGGCCGGGCACGGCCCCGGTCGATCGCTGCGCACACATCGGCTTGCGCCGCAACTTCTTCGGCACTTTCGGCGAAGAGGCATGGAAGTGTGAGGATTGCGGTCGCGGGATGACGGTGGTCACGGATCTGGACACGGACGAGGCTCGCAGACTGCTGGACGGGGAGGAGTCGTGAGGATCGCCGAATCTCGCAGCAGCACATGGTTCTACCACCTCAGCGAAGACCCTCGGAGTCTTGTCGCGTTATGCGGAGAACCGACGATGGCAAGTGATGCTCCGCTCGAATGCTGGGACGTAGTCACGCATGTCGGCGAACGTTATTGCTGGGCATGCAGGGCATTCCGAACATCAACGGAAGGACCGACAGCATGAGCGGCGGCAGCTACAACTACCTGTCCACGAAGGACGCCGACGACGTCCTGAATGCGACCGACGATTTGCGGTTCGCACGAGACCGCCTGAAGGGCCTCGGCTACGCCGACGACGCGAGCGAGAAGGTGGCGGAGATCCTGACGGCCATCGCCGACTACCGCCGGGACGTGAACGCCCGCCTGTCCGAGGTCGAGGGTGTCCTGCACGCGTTGGAGTGGTGGGATTCGAACGACTGGGGCGAAGACCAGTTCCGGGAAGCGTTGGGGGCGTTCCGGTCTCGCGGGGAGGGCCGATGAGCTGGACGCAACCGCTATGCATCCCGTGCTGGAATCGGGACTACCCAGATCGACAGACCGAAGGCCGTGGCGATATCGGCGCGCTGGAGCACTGCTGCGAATGCGGCGGCGAGACTCGGTCGGGGATCTACGTACGGCGAGATCCGAAGACCGTGCCGTTCCCGTCCGAGGAGGATTGACCATGTGGAATCCGTTCCGCGCCAGGCGTGAACGCGCCCTCCGCCGCATGGCGTCGGTGTTCCTGGCCCGCCCGGACGACCAGCATTACGGCTTCGACACCACGCAGGCCGCGGGGATCAGCTCCGGTGCCCTGTATCCATTGCTGGCTCGGATGGAGGTGGATGGCTGGCTGGAGAGCGGGTGGCAAGACCCAGCACCGGAAGGGCGTCGTCCGCGCCGCTGGTATCGGCTGACCGACCTCGGGAAGCTGGAGATGGCTGCGCTACTGGAGCAGGAGGTGAAGCGGTGATCATCGTCGTCATCGCTATCGCCTGTGTTGGCGCGGTCATCGCGGGCTGGACTTTCGGATTCTGCGTGTCGGGTCTCCTCGAGGTGCGGCGTATGCGGCGGGAGTTCGAATTGTGGGAAGCGGCTTGGCTCGAACTGCATGACAGGAAGGGAAAGCGGTGAGCATCGAGGATGAGCTGCGTCAGATCATCGAGGAGACGGAGCATGCCCGCATGTACGTCCTGTGCCGCCTCGCGTTGCTCGCATGGTTTTTCGCTGCGGGCGTCGGCCTGCCAGCGGTGGCCCTCGGCATCGCCGCGCTGATTCCGGGCCACTCGCCGGGCGTCGGCTGGTGGTCCCTCGGAACCGGGTCGGTTGCGTTCGTCCTGACGGCGGCGGGGATCTACTCCTATCGGTCGGCGGGGCGTCCTATCTACCGACAGGAGTGGAGCGTATGAACTCGGATCCGTTGCGCCGGTTGACTGCCGGTCTCGCCGACGAGGAACGAGCCGCGCGAGCAGCAACCGAACTGCCGAAGGTCACTCGTCGCTACCCGGAGAAGCGTCCACCGTGGGAGCCGGAACGATGGTCGGTTGACCGGTGGGGTGATGTCGTTGGGCTGGACGGCGGCGACAATCCGATTGTGAGCAGCGATGCTGGCGGTGGTACGCGCAGCCGCGCGGTTGCCGAGCACATCGCCCTCCAGGACCCCAAGGCAACGTTGGGCCGGCTGGAGGCGATGCAACGTCTGCTCCGTCGGCACGAGGAGGCGGAACGCGATTCAGCCCTGTCGGATCGGGATGCAGGGTTCGAGGCTGGACTGTATGCAACCCTGGAGGTGCTGGCCTCCATCTACCTCGAGGACGCGGACGAGGCACAGTTATGAAGACCGTGGAGACTCTGGACGAGGTGCGCGACTGGTTGTCTCGCAGGCCACGGAAGGGGCAGAGCGTTGGCGTGACCACCCCGCTCGCTGATCGTATTCGCACAGCGTTGTTCTCAACGTCCAGCCCCGACGATGTCAGCTTGACGGTCGAGCATGATGCGCTCCTGATGCCGCCGACGATTCTCAATGTCCGGTGCGGAGACGCGCATACGATCTACTGGCTACAGGATCCGGACTGGCTCCGTGTCGCCCTGGATATCGCCGAGTCCATAGATGGCGACCTGCCCGTGAATGGGCGCCTGATCCTGTTGCTCGACTGCCAGCCGTCCGCGCACGCATTCATCGACCGCTGCGGTTGGACGTTCTGGTTCTGCCACGGCTGCAACCACATCGACCACTTCGAGCGCTCGTTGAGTCGGGAGCAGTTGGATCGGTACACGCGCGGGCATCGACTGTTCTGCGCCGAGGACGCCGGCGAGACGGGAGCGCAGCATGTCTGACGCCATCGACAACGAAACCCTCTCGGACCGCGGATTCCACCAGTGGGAGCCGATCCGCCTGGCCGCTGGTCGCGGCGACAACACGGATGACGTGCGGTTCTACGAGTCGTCCGGCGCGGCGGCAGTACGTGGCACGCCAGACAATCCGGAGTTCATCATGGGCCCGTTCGCTTGGCTGCGCGTCGGCGAGAGTGCGGCGCACATGACGCGCAAGGAAGTCGTTCAGCTCCAGGGATATATCGAGCGGTGGCTACTGCTGAACCCTGAGCACGAGGACACCGACGAGACGGGAGCGCCATGACGGCTTTGGATGATGCCCTGGAGTCAGCCAAGACCCGCAACCTCGTAGATCTCGAGCAGCCCAGGGATGCTTCACATCGTCGGCTGCTCCTGCGTCGTTTGATGCAAGGTGCCGCGATCGACTTCCGGGAGATCTGGTGGAACGTCACCGGCACTTGGTATTCGATCCCAGGCGATGACGACAAGGACATGTGGCGGTATGTCGCTGAGTGTGTGGATGCCACGCTGGACGCCTGGGGGTACGTCATGGACACCGACGAGACGGGAGGAACCCGATGAGCGAGCCGCAGGACGAATCCGTCTGGACTCCGATCGCCGCACACGACAACCCTGATCCCTTCGCCTATCTGGCGCCGGAGTTCCGGGGGACGTTGTCGCAGTGGAGGGCGGACATCCGTTCGATGGGCCGCGCCGAGGCGGGAGGAATACCATGAGCGACATCCGCGAATGGATGGTTGCCCATTTCCCGGACGCGTTGCCGTGGCAAGTCGAGTTCGCCGAGGCGATGGTTACAGCGGATCGTGAAGGGCTGCGATTGTCCGTCACTCATGCCCGGCAGTACGGCAGGGCGAAGGCTCGAGCAATGGCCGAGGAATGCCGCAGGGCTTTCGCCGAGGGAGGATCGGAATCATGAGCGACGAGGATGACGACTGGGGTGCCCTGGATCCTGCCGTGGCCCTGATGTGGAAGCTGAAGCAGGACCCGCAGATGGCTGGCGTCCCGATGCGTGTGACGTTCCCCGACGGCTCGACCCTGTCGATCGAGGAGCCCAATCCGTGAGCGACGACTTCCTCCATCTCGCCCGGTTGGCCCTCTCCGGCCCGCGCTCCGATGTCGTGATGCTGGTCCGCCGCGTCGCCTGGCGGTCCCGGGAAACAGACCCGGACCTCAGCGCGGCACTGCGCGAGCTGGTGAAGGACGAACCGACACAAGGACCGCTGCGCGCTGACGTGAAGGCGATGTTGCACAAGGTGAACGGCGGCCACCTCCAGCCTCCACGGATCGACGACGACTCGATCCTGGTGCGGCTGAGCCCCGGCTACTACAGCTTGGACGGCGGGGACACGTGGTTCGAGGAAGGAACGAAGCCGTGAGCGACGAACTCCGCGCCTATTGGGCAACAGATCCTGTCGGTTCTCGCCCGCTACTGAAGTCGCCAGAGCCGACCTTGCTCGAGGACGTGGAGTACTACTTCTTCGAGTACCTCGCCGAGCCACTGCTGGCCGCGGTGATCAGCGGCATCCTTGGCGTGATCCTCACTGCGGCGGCAATGCTGATGGGGTGGATCTGATGAGTATCCCAGATGGCGAACGGACAGGCTGGCGCACCAGTGGCATCACCTTCACCCACGCGGTTGTCGGCGATCAGGTCATCCAGTTCGAGGAGGATGGGTCGGCGACGAACATCACCGAAGTGCTGGAGATCGAGGCCGAGTTGCATGGCGACTCGAGTTCCGCTCCGTAACCAGGTAGCATCCGAGATGCAGTGCGGGGCTTCGGCTCTGCGCTCCGCGGCACCCCCCCTTGCCGCGTCCTACGGCCGCCGATGCTCCATTCCCCCGGAGACGGCGGCCGTAGCTGTGCCTACGCGGCTCTGTCCTCGTACGAGATCCGGAAGTACCCGCCTGGACGATCCTCGTGCGGTTGCCACCCGGAGATCCGGAAGCGGTGCGCCCACGGTTGTATGGTGCGGATTTCGGCGATCTTCTTTCCGATGACCATCGGGTCGGTGACGTCGTATTCGAAGTCGACGTCGATGTGCTGGCGCTCTGCCATAGGGGACTGCTTCTCCTGACGCAGGTCACGTGAACCTGCTCGCGTGGCATTATGCAGCATGGCACCGACAAGTCCTCGGGCCGCGCGGCGACTCGAGATTGTCGGCGTATCCCGCTATCCTGATGTGGCGTGATTGTTTCTCTCGTTGGGTGACAGGTTCCAGGAAAGCCCGTCGCGATCCCCCTCGCGACGGGCTTTCTGCATGCCTGGGGTCAGCTCGCGAATTCGTCGGCGACCATCCGCGCGAGCTTGTCGACATCGAGCGTGACCGCGCCCGGCTGCCCGAGCTTGTTCACTACTTCGGTATCGAAATACTCTGGCCGCGCCAGTTCGCCGCCGCTGATTAATGGCAGCTCCATGTCCCCGTCGTCGGCGTACCTGGCGCGCACACGCCCCACAGTGACTGTGGTGGCGTGCAACTCGGCTCGGGTGGAGGAGAAGTCGCAGAACATCACTTCCATGCCGCCGCGGGCGAGATGCCATGCCTGAGTGCGGTCGCGGATCGTGACCCAGCCTCGGGCGTGCATGGCATCGACGACGTGAGTCCAAATGGAGTCACCGCATCCGGCGCCGCGTAGGTAGACGATCCGCGGCAGTGTGGGCGGGGTTGGTGCGCCTCCGTCTTCACCGCGGCCGAGGATCGCATAGACGCGCTGCCGGTTCTTGGTGCCCAGCGTCCGCGCCACATCCGAGGGTGTGAGGTTTTCGGAGTTCACCTCGTCGCGCACGGCTTGCTCGAACGCTGCCTCAGCGGCTCGGACGGCTTGCTGGGATGCTGCGATGCGGGCAGCGGCGGGATTGTCGGTCGTTGTCATCAGACGCACTCCTCGCAGTAGCCGCGACGGTTGAGGGGCATGCCGCAGTAGTGGCAGCGGCCGTCGTTGCGGGCTGGCGGCAATCCGGCCAGCTGGGCCACTCGATCCGCGGAGCGATCCCGCAAAGGGAGCGCGGTCGGCGCAGGCGCAGGGGAAGGCTTCGGGGCGCTCTTGGCGATTCCGCCTTCGCGGTGTGCGGCAATGTATTTGTCGGCCCATTCGCGGGCGCCCCCTGCGTCGGCGATACGAGGAGAGGTGCGCTTGGTGCCGTCGGGGTGGGTGATCTCGGCTTGGTATCCGCCGGTGATCATGCGGCCCGCGCGGGTGGGGAGTTTCTTGATGTCGACGGTGTAGTCCATGACTGGCGTCCTTCCTGGTGAGGGACCATCTCCCTCTCGGTGTATGACAATCATACACCCGGGGAGGCTCGGAACGGAAGGCCTTGGAAGACATCGCCATTTCCGCATTCGCGCGGCGGCTCGAGATCAAACGGGCAAATCCGTAGCATGGAGCCATGGGCAACTCGATCCGTCCGTGCACCTACCCGAAATGTTCCGACATGAACGGGGATCCGGAACTCACCTCGGACGGTATGTGCCCCCGATGTCAGAAACGCTTCGGGCGCCTCCTCGGATGGCTCGTCATGGACTGGGTTCACATCCATACGACGATGCCGACGCCCGCGCGCCGCGGGCAGCAGGAACGCAGAACGGCACAGAAGGTCTTCGGCCATCCCGCCGAATGGGCCAGCGATACGGCTGCGGAAATCGCCGAAGTCCTCAACGCAACCCACGATTCGCTCGCCGACCATCTCGGCCAAACCCCACCGCCGCATCCCGGCATCACCGAATCGAATCGCGTCCGGGCGGCATGGAACTACCTCGAATGCCGCATCTCCGAGCTTGCGCTGACCGACTTCGGCGCTGACGCCGCGATCGAAATGCGAGATCTGCACAACCAGACACGATCCCGGCTCGGCCTCACTCGACCCCGACAGCTTTTGCCGACACCGTGCCCAGCCTGCGAGTTGCGGACGCTGTTCCGGTCGATCGACTTCCGGCGCGACTACATCGAATGCGGCAGTTGCAATCACGTCATCCGGGAGGAGCACTACCCGTTCTATACGCGCATGGTGCTCGACACGATCTTGGACAATGCGGCCTGATCAACGAAACATGATATCTTCGTGCCAGAGCAACACATATGTCCCAAAGGACCCCGGCTGGCACTTCAGCTGGGGTTTTGTCGTGAAAGGGGGCTCGATGGCTGGCGCAGTGTTGGACCACACTACGGGGATCGAAGACCTCATCACCGCCGCCGAAGCCGCAGCCCTGTGTGGAGTGAAAGTCCAGGCGGTTACGAACTGGGTTGCGCGCGGGCACCTGAAGGCGGCGGGTTTGGATGATCGAAACCGCAAGCTGTACAAGGTGATTGATGTGGCAAAAGCTGAACGCGCGACACGCGATCATCCGGCCTCGCGTAACCGTTGGGATTGATCTCGAGTAGGATTGGCCTGGAGCCGCGGGCGCCCAGCTCCAGGTGAGAGCGGCACGGCGTTCAGGTTCGATTCCTGACCACCTGGAGCGCTCCCGCTCGATTGAGCGGCCCACATTCGTCCGCAGTTGCGTGAACCCGTCAACCTGAGCGTGCGGAAAGCGCCCCATGATCCGTCGGTCGCTGTATGCCCGGCCGTGCGGGGAGGTCAACGCTGCGCCCCTGCGGATTTCACCGTCCCTCGTTGTCCAGTGGCCGAAGATGCCGCAGTGTCCCGGTGCGAGTCCGGTCCGTCCACGACCTGTCAAGAATCCATCCGGATTTTGACATGTCCGGCGGATATGCAAGGGATCTTTCAGCACTGAAGCCGCTCCGGGGAAGGAACGGCTTCAGAGTTAAACCCGGGCCAAGTCTCCAACTAGGTCTCCGGACCTTTCGGCGGTGCATGCGGATCCGCTTACTCGAGCTTCGGAGCGCCGCAGACGGCACCCGGGGCGATGGCAAGTGTACCGCGCCCTACCGACAATCTCGAGGAGGCGTCATGAGTACCGATCAGGTCTTGTTGCTGCTGATCACGATCTTCACCGGCATCACTGCGTTGCGCAGTCTCGCTGGCTGGTTCCCGCGCTGATGCCCGACCTCCGTGAGCAGTGTGCGGAGCTGCTGCGCGACATCTATTCAACGCTCGCAACCTGTCTCTGCGGCCCAGCCGATGCTTTCGATGGGGACTGGGTGGATGACGTTGCTGCGGAGATGGCGGAGGAGTGGGGTATGTGGCTGTCGGCGGGAGTGACGATGGCGGACTGGACGTACCCGATCGAAGCGGAGTCCTGATGGCCGCGTTCGACGAAGGTGGAATCATCTACGCCCCAAGCGGTCCCGGCGTAGGGGTTTTCATCGACGGCCATAGAGCGCATCTCGTCAGGAACGACTCCCTCGAGCCGGAGTGGATCCTGACGGCCGAGGAGTCCGCATCGCTGCTGCGCCGCTTCAACGAGGAGTCCTGATGTACCTGTTGTGGCTGTTCGGCCTGCTGCACCACCCGTGGGAACATCCCCACCATCTCAAGGCTATTCCGCTTGAGGTCCCCGTATGGTGAGCGAGTTGAAGGGGTTTGGCGTTGCCTTCCTCTGAAGATCACATCCGCAAGGCCGAGAAGTGGCTGCGAGAGGTCGAGGGCCACATGCCGACGACATACGCGGATGGTCTTCCGTTGTTCGCGGCGGTCGCCCAGATTCACGCCACGCTCGCCGTTGCTCGCGCGCTTCAAGAGTCTGCGGGCGGTGTCGGGTGACCGCGTTCACCATCCGTCCTGAAGACCTCGAGCTGGACATCGTGGACCACTTCGGCGAGATCCAGCGCCGCCAGTTCGATGCCTTCGAGCGCGAGGAATTCCGCAAGGACTGCGAAGCGTTCGGGCGCCAAGGTGTCTGGTTCGACTGCGACCACCGGTACTGGCTGCTCGGCGAGGATCTCAGCGCGGATGTGGAGTGGCATCCAGAGGAAACGGCGGAATGACCGACAGGATGCCCCGGCTGGAGGTCGACCGCTCGGTCGGCACCGCCTACATCTATCTCACCGGCGAGCGTGTGGCGCGAACGGTCGAGCTGTCGCGAACCATCCAGGTAGATGTGGACGCCAACGGCATACCGGTGGGTGTGGAGATCCTGAACTGGACTCTCCCGGAAAGCAAAACGGTCGAGTTCGACTGCCGCGGCTGGCGATGCCGCGCCACTCCAGACGGCGAAGATATCTGCTGCCCGTCCTGTGACTGCACGTTGATGAACAGCACAGTCTCGACAGAGCCGGTCAAATGATCATCGTCGGCGTCTCGCTGTTGTCCCTGATCGTCTCGCTTCTGGTTCTGATCGGCAGTGTCGTAGCCCTGCGGTACGCCCATGGCGTCTGCCGCGAATCCAAACGTCTCGCTCTCCTGTCGCGGTCGTACGCAGCTCGTGCGGAGAAGGCGCTCGAAAGCATGGAACGGAGACTCGCTGGTGCGTAGTCGAATTGGCCGCTGGATGCGCCGTTGGGCCGACAGGATCGACGACCACGGCGCACCCCGGCGTATGAGCTACACGTTCACGTTCGAGGACGGCGAAGGCATCCGCTTCCGTAAGGACGGCAAGGGATGTCGGCTCTGGTACTACGGCATGGACGACTACGAGAAGGCCCACGACGAAGCCGACAGCGCCGCCGCTGATGCCGCGAAAGCGCACCGTCTCGAGCTGATCGAAACGGCGATGAACGAACCAGACCCCGAGAAGGCTGGCGAGGCCGCGCGAGAGCTTCGGCGGCTGATGATGCAGGGCAATCGCTGATGCGGGAGTTGGCAGAATGACGACCGAACAGCACACCGACGTTCTGGATCAATGGGAAGTCCTCGAAGAGAACGGCGATGTCTGGTCCAGCACCAGCGGGTCGATCGAAGATGCCGTAGCGCAGGCCCTTCAGTCGCTCCGGGACCTGTATGAGGCGTGGGACAGCCTCGCGTCCGAGGGTGGCCGACCGAGGCGCAGGCATATTCGACTGACCGGCGTTCGCAGGCGTGTCGTGACAACCGTGACGACGGTCGAAACCGGTGAGCTGCAACCGATGCCGCAATCCACCGAAACGGCGCACGACAGGGCCGCAGACGACTCGTACGTCCAGGATCAGCTCCGGCGCATGGCCATGAACGGATACAAGTGGTGATCGGTGCTCGAAAGGCTCTGGCGGGGTTGCTGATCCGTGCCGCTCACCGCATCTACCGGCCGAGGGTGACGGAGTTCCGTGCCGCGGGCACATTCGACAACGGCGCTGCGATATTCCGCAACGCCAAGACCGGAGCGGTCATCGCCGGAGTGTCCGGCAACATCGCCGGCGGTGGAGGTGGCTGCGGTGGCCACTACTCACCTCCCGACGACGGCCCTGTCCCTGCGGTGAAGCGCTGATGCGCCGCTGGCTGGCCGACCTCCTCGCGGTCGAGGCGCAGGAAGCGATGCGGCGATACGAGAAGCTGAAGCTCCGGCCAAGCACTGCTTTCCCGCAGCCGCATGCGGAACTGACCGAATCCGGTTGGGCCGCCACCATTCAAGCTCCGGACTGGCGTCACCCACCTGAGTGGCGCGTGTGATGCGGAAGCGTCCGAACTCGGAAAACAAGCTCTGACCTGGTAAAATAACTAAACGAGACCGCAGGTGCTACCAACACGCTGCGGTCTCTAACCCGCTCATCTGATTACGGCAGAGAGGGGCTAGCGATGCATGCTACCCGCAGTTGTTCCGTTGAAGGTTGTTCCGATCCCCATCTGTGCAGGGGGCTCTGCAACAAGCACTATCACAGAGTTCGTCGCCATGGCAGCCTCGAGAACAAGCCGCAGGTATCGATTGAAGACCGCTTCTGGTCCAAGGTCGATAAGACCCCCACATGTTGGCTATGGCAGGGCGCTACTCACCCCAACGGCTACGGAACATTCAATATTGGTCAGCACAGGATGCGGGGGGCGCATCGAGTTTCCTATGAGTTGGCGTACGGGCCGATCGAAGCAGGACTCCAGGTGGACCACATTTGCAGAGTCCGCGCCTGCGTTCGGCCGGATCACCTGCGGTTGACGACGAGCAAGCAGAACAACGAGCATCGTTCGCCAGTCTCCACGATTGGGCGCTCTGGCGTTCGCGGAGTGCAGTGGGAAGCGCGGTGCCGAAAGTGGTTCGCCACAACGGAGCACAATGGCCAGACCTATACTGGCGGCTATTTCGATTCAATCGAGGATGCGGCCAGAGCCGTGCGCGAACTGCGCAATCGCCTTCACACTCACAACAACCTGGATCGGATATAGCATGCGCCGCTGGATTGCTGGCTGGCTTTCTCGCATCGGTGGCGACCTCATCAACATCGCTGACCGCCTTTCTGGGCCCCTGGAGTTGCGCCAGTATTACATCGACCACCACCGGTCAGCGCATCGCGCCCAGCTCGACGAGCAGATGCGCGCCCAGCGGGCCGGATCCCGATGGAACTGACCGGCCGCCTCGAAGCCCTCTACGTCCACCTGATTCAAGTTCTCATCCTGCGACCGCTCGGGCTGGTGCAGGAGACCCGTTCATACCGAAAGCCGTAGGAGGCTCCCATGTCCGCTTTGCTGCCCGTGATCGCCAACGCGCTGTGGACCCTCATCAGTGCTGACAACTTCGCGATCCCGCGCGACATCATCCACCTGATCGCCACCGGCTCCACCTCGATCGGCTGATGGGCGACGGCAAGTTCGCTGAGTTGCTGGACGAGATCCGCGTCCATGTCGTGCAGTTGGAGCCCGACGACATCGTGGTGATCGAGTCCAAGCACCGCTTGGGCGAGGTGGGGATAGAGCGCATCCGGGACCTCCTGGATCGCCACTTGCCCGGCATTCGCACGATGGTCCTCGATGACGACCTGACGCTGCGGGCCGTGCTGCGGCGGGTCGGCAGCAAAGAAGCCAACGATGAGTGACAGTGCGGTCGAGCCGAAGGCTATGACGAACGCTGACGTCGCTGCTCTGCACGGCACCAGCACGGTCGTCTTCGCTTTCGCCGCTGACAGTGACGACGAGATCGACATTCACGGTTGGGGATTCGTCTACGGCGATGAGATCGTCCCGCGGCCATTCCTTCACTGGGAGGGCAGAGAAACGGACGAGTCGCGGATCGTCCCTGGCGATTCGGTCGTGAAAGCGTCCGCCGAATGTAACGGCCGACTCAACGGCGGTGTTCCGTACTGCACGGTGGATCACGACTGCCTGGTTCCTCCGCAGTTGGGGATCGTGGCCGAGCGCGACGGGAAGCTGGTGTTCCAGGCGGCGAAAGCGTGACCGCTCCCCGCTACCTCGAATGCGTCGAGTGGTTCCGGAAGCAGGATGAGGAACGCCACATCTCCCAGCCCGTCAAGGTCGGCGATGCTGTCGCTGTCTCGGATGAAGTCCTGCGGGACTGCTGCATCAAATGCGGTGGCGATGCTCACGGCGGCCGTGACCTCTATGGCAGTCACTTCAAGTTCGAGGGCCGCATCTGCAACCGATGCTGGAATGCGATCCCACGCGCGACGGTGTCCTGCCGGTCGACTCCCGAAAACCGTTGATCCACAACCCAATTAGGAGACAAACGCATGTCTGCCGCTCTGCTCGCCACCGGCCTCAGTGGTGTCGGCCCGCTGCTCGCTTCGCTGGCTTCGGCTGTTCTGGCGTTCATCGCCTGATGACCAACGACCCGGATCCGGTGGCGCTCGCTCTCGCGGACGCGTTGCCGGATCTGTCCCACCCCAGCGGGCAACGGGTGTGGCTCGTCGGATTGACCGGCGACAAGTTCAAACGCACCCGCCTCACCTGCTCCGAGGCGATCGTGCGCTGGTTCCGCAAACGTTCGGAGGATCAGCACTTTTGCGCGCTGTGCGGGACCGCTGAGGGTGAGGTGCAGGCCGCGAATCAGCGTGCCGCCGAAGCATGGCAACAGGCTGACGCTACCGCGAACGAACTCCGGGAACTCAAGAAAGAGTTGGCGTGAGTTACAGCGAGAAAACCGCGGTCGTGATGCAGCAGATGATCCGCGCCGCCGACCATCCGACGCGGGTGAAAGCAGCGTTGGACCTGCTTGCGCGGATGGATATCGGCGCGGAGATCACCAACGACGACAGCGGCACGATCATCTACATCCCGAAGGCGCGATGACGTGATGAGTTTCAAAACGCACTACGACGAAGATGGTTTCGCCACTATCGAACTCGTCGACGTTGAGCCGGTTTCCACGTTCACTCAGGAGTTCATCGACTCCGGAGTCTTCGTGAGCCGCCATCGCAACACCATCACTGTTCACGCGATCAACGGTGACTTTACGTACCGCCTCACCGGTTTCCACAGTCGCGGCGTCTACCGCGGCGAACTGATCCCCGGCTGACCAGCTCATACCCCGAGTCGTTCCGGCTGCGGGGAATTCCGTTTGCTCTCCCGAGAGGAATCCTCCATGCCGTACCCTGTTTCGTCCACCTATGTACTCGGCACCGCCGCGACCGCCACCACGGCGACTGTGGCCGCTGCCGCTGGTGTGCGCCGCGTCATCGACGCTGTCACCGTCTCCTGCTCTGGTGCCGCGTCCGGCCCCATCACCCTGATCGTTCAGGACGGCGCAACCACCGTGTGGGGCACCGATTTGACTCTGGCGTTGGAGGTTCCGCAGTCCCCGCTGCCACTTCCCGTGCTGGCGTCGACCGGTAACGGTGTGACCGTGACCGCGTCGGCCGGTGCCGCATCGTGCGTGATCAAGCTGAACGTGCAGTACCACGACTTCGTGGCGGCGGACGTCCCGAACCAGTAATCATGCCGTCGCTGATGTCGCGGGTGCGGGAACTCGAGCGGGAGAACGCGGCGCTGTCGGCTTCGGCGGCGGCGCTGCATTCCCTGCTGCGCGACATCATCAGCGGACGGGAATCCGCACCCGAGATGAGCGTGCGTTTGTCGGCTATCCGCGGTTTCGCCGAGGAACTGTCAGCGCAAGGGTTCACGCTGAACCTGAACGCCAGCAGCGTCGCTGACGTGTGCGTGGCCAAGGCGATGGACCGGATCGGTGACCATCTGCGGGTGCTGCTGGACAACCCACTGTGCACGTGTGGTGAATGCGATACGGAGGAACGGGATTGAACCGCGCTCAGCGCCGTCACGGTGACTTCACGACCGTCCGAGGTCCTGTCGTTGCGCAGGAATGTATCGACTGGATGCGTTCGCGCCGCAGGGAACAGTCGGCATTCACCGATGCCGGAGAACGGTATTGGGAGCCGGAGTGGACTCCGTACGTTGGCCTGCCGGATCTGCCACGGTGGCGGATCACGGAGAAGCCGTTGATTCTGGAGGAGCAGGACCCGCCGAGCGGGGAAGATATCGCGCGAGGCATCACCGCTGCGGTTCGGGAGCTGGCGGCAGGCTGATCGTGGTCAGCCGCTATCTGGTGCGCAAGTTCGATGTCTCAAAAGCGAATTGGCTTCGTGCCGGTGTCCTGGGCGCGAACGACGGCATCATCTCCGTTGCTGGCCTCCTGATCGGGGTCGCGGCAGCCTCCACATCGGTACAAGCGTTGCTGCTCGCAGGTCTCGCCGCGTGGGCCGCAGGAACCGTGTCGATGGCGCTCGGCGAATATGTGTCTGTTGCTGCGCAACGGGATTCCGAACGCGCAGCGGATATTCCGAATGATGCGCAGGTGAATCCGTGGCAGGCCGCCGGATCCTCCGCACTATCGTTCACCGCGGGTTCGGTTCTGCCCCTGCTGGCGATCGGATTCAGCTCCGTCGCCGCTCGCGTGCCGGTGCTGGTCGCCGCGGTCGTTGTGGCCCTGCTGGGCACCGGCACGATCTCCTCGCGCCTTGGCGACGTTCCACCCTTACGGCCGACCGCTCGGATCGTCGCCGGCGGGATTGTCGCGCTGGCAGTCACGTATGGCATCGGCCGATTGGCGGGAGTGGCCGGACTGTGAACCGCTTTTGGAAACTGACTCGGAGACACATGAACAACGAGATCGACGCGGCGGTGGACGAGGTCGTGGAAGCTGCGGAGACGGAAGTCTCTGCCGAGATCCCTGGGGAGCCCCCTGAAGCTCCCGAGGCGATCGAAAAGAACCCACTCGATGAGCCGATCACGTTCTGCAAGGACGGCGTCCATGTCGGGGGTATCAAAGTCCCTGGCGTGCTGGCGAACTCGTTCACGATCCGCACTGTCGATGGCGTTCGAGGCAAGGTCCCCGAGTTCTGGGCGATCGACCTCACGCTGTACACGAATGTCGAGCCGGAATTCGACGAGATGGCCGACAGGGTGGCTATCCACGTCAAGGAATCCTCGGACGATTCGGTGACCTACGAGGTCTCGGATTACAGCTGCGGGATCGACTCCGAGACCGTGGGGTTCCTCGTGAGCCGTTTGCGGCGTGATGCAGTCAAGCAGATTCCTGGTTCACTGCGCCGCCCATGTTCGAGGTGTGAGAACCCGTGCCGTCCGGACGCCGAGAAGTGTCCACGCTGCGGTGAATCGCTCGCCGACGCGTAGCATTCGGTCATGTTCGGGAAGAGAAAGCCCAAACCCACCGCAACCGAAATCAGCGAGTATGTCCAGCATCTCGGTGTTGATCATCCCGGATGGTTGGCCTGGTATTACTTCGATCATCCCGACCGATTCCCGAATCCCGTTGCTGACAATCTCGCCCGGGATTGCAGGATGGAACCACTCTCATACGTTTGCGTCGATGCCGGAACTAGCCTGCCTGCGCGGTAAAATCGACGGGTGCCAGCCGATTCCACACCTGACGTTGTCGATCGCCTGAATTCCGATCCTGCTACCGAATACGCCGTGTACATCCCGGCGTCCGATTCGTACGTGGTAGACAACGACGGACACAATAAGGCGTTCTGGTCGTTCGGTGCCGCGAAGGCAACCGCCGACAGCATGCGTAAGTACAACGACGCCGAATACGAGGTCCATTCGCGCCTCAACTATGCGGTGACGCCGTGGCGCGCTTCGATGCCGAAGCTGGCGTGAAATGGTGTCGATTCCGAACGGGCGCGACCCGGAGATAGGGGCGATGGAGCGCGTTCAGGAGACGTTGGAGCTGTTGGCGACATCGCAGAAGTGCCGCGTCCTTCGATGGGCTGTCGAACAGGTCTTGCCTGAAAAAGAGCTGATCCGGAGCATCGATGAGCGCGTGCCGGAATGGAACGAAATCGCGGAAGTGATCAGTGCCCATCGGGTGAAATGGTATTGGGATGAGATCTTCGAGGGCGCGCACTACGACCGCAAGGAGTGTTGCTGCGGTACAGAGATCCGGCCCGTGATCGGCTGCGAGCCATTCGACCAGCATGTGGCGGAGGCAGTCCTCAGGGCTATACAGCGCAAGGCGGCCTGATGAGCACCTGTATTCCCTGCATGGACGGCAACCACCGGAATTGCGGCTACGGCAACCGAGTGGAGATGCTGGAATGCCGTTGCGACGGACGGACACCGGATTGCCCCGGCCAGGTACTTCAGCAGAGCGGCTGCACATTCGATCAAGCCGTCGCCGTCGATCGAATCGAACTCGCTCGCCAAGCCCTGATCGCGGACGGCTATTTCACTGCCGACGAGGTGGGTGACGATATCGCCCCGCGCATCTCGGAACTGTCTTCCCATCTGCGCCACCGGATCGAGAACCTGGAGAACCGGATCGGCGCAACCACGTTGTATTGGGAATGCGCCACCTGCATGGACGGTCAGGGCGTCTACCGCCTGACACGGCCGTGCACCGGCGGAAGCGAATCCGTCGAGTGTGAGAGCTGCGACGAGCCGATGCGGCTGATGATGACGCACATCGTGCCAGTCCCGGACAGCGTGGTCACTGCTGTGCTTGCCGCGGCCGACTTCAAACGCCGGCTCCGTCAACTCGCCACTGCGGGCAGCTATTCGAAGGTCCAGTTGGACCTGATCGCCGCCGGAATCATGAATCTCGCCCAACCGGACCCCGAGGAAACCGATCCGCATGTGCAACTGCGCTGAATCCGCCGAACAGCCGCTCAAGCCGCTGCCTCACGCGATGGTGGTGAACATCCAATCCGGTGACGTTTTGGTCGTCCGCGCCAACAAGGTCATTCCGGGCGACCGCATCAAGTCGCAGCTCGATGCCATTGTTCCGGGCGCGAACGTCCTGGTGATTGACGACGGCGCCGAACTCACCCACATCCTGCGGCCGAGTGCATGAGTCGTCGCTGTAGAGCCTGCGAGAACACATGGTGCCACAGGCTCGTCCCCGGGGCGGTCCATGATTACATCGCCGACCTGGACGTGTACCCGGTCGACCTCGTTGGGACATCTGGCGATGAAAGGGCGGAAATCAGCCGGAAGCTCGCGCTCTGTGAGGGATTCGCCAAGGGCTACGAGCAGGGGGCCGCGAACCGATGACCCCAGACGAGAAGGCCGTTTTCGCCTCCGCCGTTCTCGACGCCGCCGAGGTATTCGAACAGCAGACCGGACACAAACCCACTCACGTTCAGATGAGCGCTGTAGATGCCGCCAAGCTGGGCGTACGCGGCGAACCGGTACAGCAGATACCGGTCGATGTGAACGGAATCCGCTGGTGGGCCACACTTCCACCGAAGGCGACACCGTGAACCACCTGTCGCCCCGTTTCGACAACGCGATCGTCAACGGAGACAACACGCTTACCGGTTTCGCCCGGAACCTCTGGCTCGCAGCAACAGCGAACCACGAAGCCCGGCACGATCCCGACTCCCGCACAGTCATCCCGGTCCGCTCGAACCGTGAGGCAACCGAACTGGCCGCGATGGTGGTGGACTACGCACACAAGGCTTTCCGGTTGAACCTGCGCCACGACGGTGACCTGTTGGTGTGGCCGAACGGCGCAACCCTGGAGATCTCGGTGACGGGCCGGCAATCGATCCGGGGTGCGCGGCCATCGCTGACCCTTGTGGATGAAGCTCTCGTCCTTCCAGCCGAGGAGAAGTGTTGAACGCCCCTGATGATGCTGTCGTGACCGGCAGATGGGATCGTGCCGTCGCTCTCTACCGCCTTGCCGAGATGGCAGACAAGGCTGGCGAGCACCCCGACGCCGACCGGTATCGCGAACGGTCCCTCGAGGAAGCGCGAGAATATCGAGCGCAGCATGCCAAGCCGCTCGATCACATGGTGCGCATGGCGCTGGATCTGCCCTGCAACCGCAGCGTCAGCGTGCCGCCCAGCGAGCAACAGTACGGTCCGGACGCGGCAGGCGATTACTGGTACATGTTGGTCAATCGCGGTCGGCTCGATTCTGATCGGTCGCTGCCGGATACGGCGAATATCCCTGTCGAGGTCTCGGTGACATTCGTGAAAGTCGATTTGCAGTGGGCGCGATGAACCACTGTCGAGAGGTTGCCCTGATGACGGCCGAGCCCTGCGGACACTCGTGCGTGATCAGCAAGAGCCGCAACGTCAACCGGGGCGGTTACTCCGAATGCGGCACTTGCGGCGAATACCGTGGCGGCGTGTTCTTCGGCAACGAACCTTTCGAACCTGCTCGGGATGTCGACACTCGCGATGAGGCTGTACGTCTGGGGATCGCATGACCTCGAAACGAGTCCGACCTCAGCCGGCATCCCCGAGATCGTGCCGCGACAACCGCCGATTCTTCCCGATCCGCCGCTTCACCGCGACCGGTTCTCGCACGGCGCGACCCTGTCCACGCCGTTTGTGTGGCTTGCACATCGCGCATCCACGCCAGGAACGCGACGGGTGATGGTTAGGCATCGCACCTCTCCACAGCGGTGATCTTCAATTCCACGGCGAGACCTACTTTGCGGGCGATCTCGATCAGCGCATCCAGTGAGAACCGGCCCACTTTCCCTCGACGCAGGTCCGAGATCCTGGGCTGTGTCACACCGATGTTCTTCGCCGCGGTGGTCTGCGACCAATCGAACTCGTCCAGGCGATCGTTGATCGCGATCGCCAACGCCGACCGCGCCTTCATGTTCTCGGCTTCTTCCGGGGTGTCGGAGATGGCATCCCACACCGACTCGAACTGCTGGCTCATCGCTCCTCCTTCGTTAGCGCCTGGGCGATTTTGAACCGCTTCTGCCCGGTTTCGATCGCAGACTTCGGCGTCTTGTTGGACTTCTTTTGAAACGCATGCAGCACGTACACCGCGTCACCGAGACTGGCGACGTAGAACACCCGGAACCAGCCGTCATCTTCGGCGATACGGATCTCCCAGCAGCCTTTCCCGACCTCGGGCATCGGCTTGGCTGTGGCGGGCGTTCGCCCCAGCTGCACCAGGTCGAGGTCATGTCCTGCCGCGGTCTTCGCGTCGTGAGGGAAGCTCCGGAGTTCGTCCAATGCGCGACCGACGAACTCGACGGGCTTTCGGGGGCGGGCATCCTTCACCAGCCGAATATATCGGAACTTGTATAACTCTGCCAGGGGTCAAAGCATCACATCGGCGATAGAGGACGTCATGCCGAACAAGCCGGCGCGGCCCTGCTCACAACCAGGCTGCGGCAAACCAGCCCGCGATGGCGGCAAATGCGAGAACCACAAGCGGAAGCAACAGCGGCACATCGACCAACGCCGCGGCGACTCCAGTGCCCGCGGCTACGACCACACTCACGAACGCCGCTTCCGCAAGGCGGTACTCGAGCGGGACGGCTACATCTGTGTCGACTGCGGTGGCTACGGCAACCACGCCGACCACGACCCGCACGAACGCCGCGAACTCGTCGCCATGGGCGAAGACCCCAACGATCCACGGTGGGGAGTCACGCGCTGCCTACGATGCCACACAGCAAAAACCATGAAAACTGTTGGGCGCGATAACCTTCCGCGTCCCAGCGACCGCTAACCGAATATCACGATCAACCACCGGCTGATCCCCGGTGGCTAGAGAACCCCGACGACCTCCTGTGCGTCGGGGTTCTCGCATTCACAGGAGAAGTCCGATGTCCGAGCGAGTCAAGATCCCGTGCTCGATCTGCCAGTTGAAGGCTTGGCATCGCCTTGATTCCAACGCCGAACCAATTTGTCCACCATGTCGACGAGGCGAGCAACCAGAGCACGGCACCACCGGCACATACCGGCGTGGCTGTCGGTGCGACGAGTGCCGGAGCGCCGCAGCTGCATACCTGCGCACTCGTGGGCGTGCACGCCGTGCGGCAGGGCTGTCCGAGCAGCGCGGCACGGTGTCCAGGCAATGCGAGCGATGCGGCACCGGGTACACGACCCGGCGCCACGTCAATGCGTCGCGCTACTGCAGCGACTACTGCCGACGAGGCGGCCCAAGCCCGCGATGGCGACGTGCACAGGACAAGCTCACGGCAGCAGCTACAGGCAGCCGCGGCTACAGGGTCATCATCAGCGGCTACTGCCTCACATGCGGCAATGCATACACGCAGCGAGCGACAAGCCACAGCAACGTGCGCTCGTCGCAGCGATGCTGCTCGACAAGCTGCCACCTCACACACATCGGGAAGGTTGCACGCGCCACCAGGCTGAGAGGCAAGTCGCGCCGCCGCGCCCGGCAGCACGGAGCCTTCGTCGCCGATGTCGACCACCTGAAAGTCTTCGAAGCAGACGGATGGAAGTGCCACCTCTGCGGGAAAACCATCCGGCAAGACCTACCACCCCACCATCGAATGGGTCCCACCATCGACCACATCGTCCCGATCTCCAGGGGCGGCACCCACGAACCCTCCAACGTCCGTGCAGCGCACCGCAAATGCAACAGCAGCAAATGCGCTGGCGGAGGCGGCGAGCAGTTCGCCCTTTTCGTCTGAGCCGATTCGCGGATGGCGTGCGGCAGCGGAGGGGGAAGGGGGTGGTTCGAAGGGCTGGCCAGGGGCGATGCGCACCCATGGCCGAAATCAGTGAGTGCGGCCACAGCGAAACGAAAAAATTGCCGAAATCCGGCCCCGAGTCGCTTCAGATCGCCCGGAATCGGCCCTGAGTTGCCCCGAGCCGCCCGAAGTGGAGGTATCCCATGGGAGGACGTGGATCCGGGGGTAAGAACCGCCGGCCGAATCACCTGAAGATCCTGGAGGGCGCGGAGGAATGCCGGATCAACCGGGATGAGCCCGTGCCGGAGGGGGTTTCGTCATTGGAACCCCCGGTGAAGCTCTCCGACGCCGAACGGAAGGTGTGGGATCGCCTCGCACCGGATTTGGTGGCCAAAAGCGTCATGACGGAGTGGGATTACGACGCCTTCGTCACGGTGTGCCGGGCGGTGGCGCTCCGAGAGCAGTGCTGGCAGAAGATGAACGACCCCGCCGACCCGGAATATGGTCTGACGGCGCAGGGTTCGGCGGGCGGGATCATCCCGAACCCGCTGTTCCGGATCATCGCCCGCTGCAACGATGACCTGGCGCGGTTCGGTGGCCGGTTCGGACTGACGCCGGCGGATCGTGCGGCACTGAAGGTCGATGCGGAGGAGCAGCAGGGTTCGGGCGCGGAACGGCTGCTCTCGTGAACGAACTTTGGCGGCGTCTACATGAGGCGAGAAGGCACCTCGATGCCGTGGACCGTCGCAGGGGAGACGAGAACGCACGCTCCCGCGCCAGTGGCGTCGCCGAGTGCTACCTAACGTCTCCGGATCCGCTCTATCTGGCTGTCAGGGCGATGCTGGGCGCCGTTGAGTTGCTCGCTGGTCCCGAGTTGGAAGCCGACGAACCTGCATTCGACCGCGGCGGCTTCACCGGCGCCCCGGTCTTGAGGATGAACGACGGCCCCGCCGAGCCGATTCGGTAGTGCGACCAGCCGAAACGCCACACTTTCCTGGTCTTTTGCCGAAATTCTGACCACCAGGACGACTCTCCCGATCGGCAACCTGGGGCTTTGCTGTCGAATGCCCTCGAAATCGAGTGCGACCAGGACTTTTGTCGCACTTCGGCATCGCGAGGGGGCCATGTACACCATCACGCTCCCGCTTCGCCGCCCACCACTCACCGCCAACGACCAGCGCCGCGCGCATTGGACGAAAGTGCGGGCCGCGAAGCTCGAAGTGGAGGACACGGTCGGCTGGTGCGCTCGTGCCGAGTTGCCGAAAGGGCTGCGGCTCGACCGGGTTTGGGTCACGGTCACCTGGTTCGCGCCGGATGGCCGTGTGCGCGATGCGGATTCGCTTGCTCCGTTCACGAAGAGCGCGCTCGACGCGCTGGTTCGTGGCGGCTACCTCCGTGATGACAACTCGAAGCATGTGCGGTCGGTGCAGCAGCAGGTCCGGGTCGACCGGGAGCGTCCGCGGATCGTTATCGAACTCGAAGAGGAAGAGACTGATGTCTGACTACACGCAGGGCTCGGTGAGCGTCACCTCGACCGCCACCTTGGTTTGCCAGGTGGGTCCGGAGAACGACGGCGTGTTGGTCTTTAACGGCGGTTCCGCCACCGTCTATCTGGGTGGCAAGTCCGTCACCGCCTCCGGTGCCGCGCAGGGTATTCCGCTCGCGGCGAGCGCGACGATCAACGTCCCATCGCTGGGGTCGGTCTCGCACTCCCTGTACGCGATCACGGCCAGCGGCACGTCGACTGTCAACTATCTGTTCCCGGCCCCCTGATGTCGGACGACGAGGGCGTGACCCTTCGCGATCGGCTGGGGGAAGAGAAGTTCGCCGAGTTGCTGCAGCGAATCCAGGAGCAGGAGGCGCAGGAGTGATCCTTCACGAAACCCTTCGCCCAGCCTTCCGGGAACCCATCCGCGAACCCGAACCCGACGACCGTGAAACGGGTTTCGAGTTCCCACCCGACGTGGACATGTTGCTCGAGGCTGAGACGCGCCCCGGGCGCTCACCGTTTCGGCCGGATTGGGAGCGCGCACGACTGGCGTTGGTGCCGTGATCATCCATAAGCCGCGCTGGCACGACCATCCACACGTCCGAACGGGCTCGGAGTTGTCGTTCGGCGAGCGCGCCGCGGACATCTTGAAGCGTTCGTTCGGTTCGTGGCCGTTCCTGGGCTCGCTGAATCTGTTCATCGGCGTCTGGGTCGTCTTGCACCTGCTGGGGATCGCCCATTTCGACCCGTACCCGTTCATCCTGCTGAACCTGCTGCTGTCGTGGCTGGCCGCACAGCAGGGCGGCGCGTTGCAGATCGCGGCGAATCGGGGAGATCGGATCGCCTCCGAGTTGGCGATTCACACCTACGAGAACGGCCAGAAAATCCTCAAGCTCAACCAGGCGCAGATGCAGATTCTGCAGGAACTCCGGAAGCTGCGCGCCGCAGCGGAACGGGACAACAGTGACTGACCCTGTCCCAGCAGAGGACGCCTCGTTGATGCGGAAAGTGTTGGGGAAGCTGCCTGGGATCCTTGCGTCGACTCCCGCGATCGTGTTCGGCGTCTTCCTGTTCTTCTACCTGGTCGTATTCGCCGGTATCGCAACACTTTTCGGCCACCCGGATGCGGTTTCGACCAATACGCAACTGATCTTGGGCAACTACACCAACGTCACCAGCTCTGTCGCGGCGAGTATCGCCGCCGGCGCGTCGGTGCATGCGGCCCGGCAGCGCCGCAAGAACCACCAGCTCCTGACCGAGGTTCATCGGCTGCTGAACGACCTCCACAAGGAAAGGCGCCCATGAAATACAGCTTGGGTCTCCAGCCTCCACGGCCCGAATCGGTGAAGCTGAAGCTCGCCGACTATCTCAACCACAACAGTGTCCTGCCGAACATTCCGGACCCCAACAACTTCGGGCACACGAACCTGATTTCGCGGTGGGGGATGCTCGGCAACGGCCCGGACGGGAACGTTGCCGATGTTCCGGTGGGGAACTGCGCGGAGGTCGGCCCTGAGCACATCATCATGGGCTGGGCCGCCGGTGCCGGAAAGCCGGTGCCGCCGTTCACCTATCAGTCGACGATCGCGATGTATAAAGCGATCACCGGCTATGACCCGTCGCAGACGCAGCCGGACGGTTCCAACCCGACCGACCAAGGTTCGGACATGACTGCGGTCGCCCAGTACTGGCAGACCACAGGATTCACCGACTCGGCCGGTGGCGTGCACAAGATCAGCGCATTCTTGGCGCTGAATGCACGGGACATCAACCAGATCGCTGCTGCCACCTACCTGTTCGAGGCAGTGGGTTTCGGTTTCGATCTGCCGGCCTCCGCTGAACAGCAGTTCGAGGCAGGGCAACCATGGTCGGTTGTGCCGGACGCCCAGATCATCGGCGGCCATTTCGTGCCTGTCATCGGCCGGCAGGGCGGCAACTTCCAAGGAATCACTTGGGGCGGTGTCGTGGCTATCGAACCGGAATTCATCCAGGAGTACGCCACCATGGCGATCGTCTACCTGTCACCGGAAATGCTGAATGCACAAGGCAAGTCGGCTGAAGGATTCAACTTCGCACAACTGGCCGCAGACCTCCCCGAGTTGGAGACCGTGTGATGCAGCACTACCGGGATTACCTGCAGCGTCTCCAGAATCGCCCTCTCGCGTCCGGTCCCACACCGTCGTGGCTCGGATATCTCGTCGAACAAGTAGGAGTCGGCTTCGAATTCGTCGTTGCCGAAATACAGAGATTGGAAGTATTGATCATGACCTCTGCGCAGAACACCGACCAGGTCCTGGCGGCGATCGCCGCGAACCTGCAGACCGTCGCGACCGACATCCAGACCGCCGAAACCACCCTGTCGAACGATCTGGCGACCGCGGTCGCCGATATCGAGCAGGTCGTGTCGGGTGGCGGTGTGGTCCAGGCTTCGACCCTGACGAGCTTGCAGAACGTGCAGACCGCGTTGCAGGGCCTGTCGCAGCCGCTGACCGATGCTGTCGGCAAGCTCGACGCCGCGGTGAATCCGCCGGCGCCTGCCCCGGCCCCGAACCCCGCGCCGAGCGGAAGCTAGGACGAGGCACGGATCGCGGCGGCGAGCTGGATGGTGTTGGCGGTGCTCGCCGCCTGCGGTTCGACTCCTGAACGGGATCCCCGGTGACGATCCCGCCGTGCGGGCGCGTCTTCGATGGCGTCGAATGCACGGAAGTCGGAGACCACTTCTGCGAGGCGCGAGCTGATCATGTCGTGGCCTTCTTCCAAGAGCTACTCCTACACACCAAGGGAACGTACGCCAGGAAGCGCTTCAAACTGGCGGACTGGCAGCGCGAGGAGATCGTCCGGCCGATTTTCGGGGAGACCGTCTGGTCCGACGAGCATCAGGCATACAAGCGTCGCTATTCCGTGGCGTGGATCGAAATCGCGCGCAAAGCCCTCGCGATCGAAACGCCGATCCTGACCGTCAACCGCGGCTGGGTGACGATCGCGGACATCGAGATCGGCGACGAAGTCCATGCTCTGGGCGGAGATACGACGGTCGTGGACTGGGTATCTCCCGAATTCACCGAAGAACGATTCGAGGTCCGGTCCGGCGCGGGCCGGTCACTGCTCGCCGGTGCCGATCACGACTGGACCGTGCTGGATGACCGCGGTGCATCGACCGTTATGACGACGGCGGAAATCATCTCCAGCGCAGAGGCATTCACGCTCCCCGATGGTGATCCGATCGCCTCGATCATTCCCGTCGGCCGTGGGCGCACCCGGTGCATCGGGGTCGAGCATTCGGACAAGACGTTCCTCGCAGGCTCGGACATGGTGCCTACTTCGAACTGCGGCAAGACGGAGATCTTGGCCGGGATCATGCTGTACATCTTCTTGGCCGAGGGGGAGTACGGCGCGGAGCTGTACTCGGTGGCGAAGGACCGCAAGCAGGCGAGCCTGTGTTTCGATGTCGCCGCTCAGATGGTGCTGCTGAACCCGATCTTGTCGAAACGCTGCAAGGTCATCAAGTCCACGAAACGGATCGTGAAGCTCGATTCGAACTCGGTCTACCAGGTCATCGCGAACGATGCCGACTCGGCGCTGGGCAGCAACCCGTCCGCGGTGGCGGCCGACGAACTCTTGGCGTGGCCGAGTGTGGAAATGTGGGACGCTCTCTACACCGGCATGGGGTCCAAGGCGCGTTTGCAGCCGCTGCTGATCGCTGCGACGACCGCAGGGTCCGACACCGAGAGCTTCGGTGGTCAGAAGCACACCGAAATGGTGAAGATCGCCGAGAATCCCTCGTCGGCGCCGCACGTATTCACGTTCATCCGCAACACCCCCCGGGACGCGGACCCGTTCGACGAGAAGAACTGGTACTACGCGAATCCGGCGCTGGGAGACTTCCTCGGCATCGAGAAAATGCGCGAGATGGCCGACAATGCTCGCCGAAACCCATTGAACCTCAGAGGATTTCAACAGTTCCAGCTCAACCAGTGGACATCCTCGTCTGTGGCCTGGTATCCGATGCACGTCTACGACGACTGCGCGGGAACAATCCACGCCAGCGCTCAGCTCACCATGGAAGCCTTCGCCGGGCGTGAATGCTGGCTCGGCATCGACCTGGCTGCCCGGCAAGACCTGTGCTGCATCTGCTATCTGTTTCCCGACGGTGACGGCGGCTGTGACCTGCTGTGGCGGTTCTGGCTTCCCGAGACGCAGTTCTGGAAGTTGAACGCCCAGCACAACGGCCGCTTCGTGCAATGGTCACAAGATGGATGGATCCAGGTCACCGAAGGTGACGTGCTCGACTTTCAGAAGGTGTACACCGACATCGAGGAAGACGCGCGGCGGTTCACCATCCTCGGCGCCGACGCGGACAAATGGTCATCGGATCCGGTTATCCAAGAGATCCAGTCCAGGACGTACATCTCGGACATCATGGCCTACGAGAACCAGTTCCGGCACATGTCCGACGGTATGCACCGGGTTCTCGAGCTGGGAAAGCAGAAGAAGATGCGGCATCACGGAAACCCTGTTGCCCGTTGGTGTTTCGATTCATGCGAGGCGCGGATCGCGCCTTACAACCCCGATTTGATCCGCCCCGACAAGCCGAACCGAGGGAAAGTCGCGAAGCGTATCGACGCCGTGCCCGCCGCGATCATGGCGGTCAACGCCTGGACCGGCCGCGGCAGCGAGCACGACAGCGTCTACGCCTCGAGCGACGTCATGACGGTGAATTTCTAAGGGAGGGTTCGTTGTTCGGACGTAAGCGTGCCCTGAAGAAGCTGATGCGGCGCAGTTTCGTCGTGACGAAGGTTGATGGCGGCATGTTCCAGGGTGCGCTGCTCGACGAGGACCCCGAATGGCTGACCTTCGCGTTCGTGAAGGCTCCGGATCCCGAGACCGGGAAGTGGGAGAAGGCTCCTGAAGGGCAGATGCTGATCCACGTCGGCCGGATCGACTACATGCAGCAGATCAATATCGTTGATGTGGCCGGCCAATGATCCTGAACAACGGCAAGAGCATCGCCCTCGCACCTCAAGGCCTCGCCGAACTCGTCCCCCAGCTGGTTCAGGGCTACTACTACCCGCAGGCCATCGGCCTCGAGCTGGAACGCAAGTTCGCGATCTTCTCGGAGATGTATTCCTCGCAGCCATGGATCTACGTGTGCGTCAACAAGCGCGCCAATGCCATCGCGAGATTGCCGATCGCTGTCTGGAACGAGTCGGGGCGGACCCGGCAGCAGGACACCAGCAGCGGCTACGCGAAACTTCTCGCCGACCCCTGCCCCTACCTGGATCCGTTCAGTTTCTATTTCTGGCTCCAGGCGACCAGGGATATCTACGGCGAAACCTACTGCGCCATGGTGAAAGACCGGTCCACCGGCAAACCCGTCGCCCTGCTGCCGATGCATCCGACCAGGGTCGCTCTCAAACGTGACGCCTACACCGGGGAGTACACGTACACGTTCCAGGCGGGCGCGGGATATGGGGATGGGCTGGTCCAGTTCAGGCAGGACGAGGTCGTCCCCTTCGCCGATTTCAACCCGCTGAAACTGGAACGGGGGATGAGCCGGCTGGAGCCGCTCCGGTCGACGATCATGTCGGAGGACTCCAGCCGCAACGCGCAGGCCGCATCATGGCGTAACGGTGGGCGCCCTTCGGTGGTGTTGCAGACCGACAAGCGCTTGGGCGATGAGGGGCGCAAGCGTTTGAAGGAGTCCTTCCAGGCCACGCACGCAGGGTCGAGTCAGACCGGGCAGACGCTGGTGCTCGAGGACGGACTCAAAGCGACCGCACTGCAATTGACGGCGGTCGAAATGCAGATGATCGAATCGCGGCAGTTGAACCGTGAGGAGATTTGCGCCGCGTTCGACGTCGCTCCCACCGTCGTGCACATTCTGGAGCACGCAACATTCTCGAACATCAGCGCGCAATTGCGGGCGTTCTACCGCGACACGATGGCACCCCCGATCGAGTCCATTGAATCCGCACTCGACTTCTATGTCGGCAAGTATTGGCAGGGTTCGAAGGTTGCTCGTTTCGCCGTCGACGATGTGATCCGCGGGGACTTCGAAACCCGCGCCGAAGCGGCCCGCGCGCTGGCCACAGTGGCCGGTTTGACCCCGAATGAAGTCCGGGAGTTGATGGGCTACAGCCCATACGACGGCTTCGAGGCATACCGAGCGAACCGGCTGTACGCGAACGCCGCGATGCAGGAGCTGGGCTACCCCGCCGAGCGCATCACCCTCACCGGAGCGGTTGGCCATGATCCGGACGGGGTGGCGCTGGAGATGGTCGGCCAAGGTGCACCGGCCACGCGAGTGCCCGCTGGAGGGGATGCGTCCTCGTCCGACGGCATCGATGTCCCGCAGCTCACGAGCCCTGCTGTGCAGCAGGACTCTTCTTTCCCGGAGGCGCAGGTGGCTTCGCTCGATTACTCCTCACGCCCGCTGCGGGAGTTGAAAGGCGGTCTCGGGCGGGGGCAGGACATCCGGGAACTTGCGTTGAAACTGGCGCAGAAGTATCCGGACAACTTGCAAGAGATTTTGGTGGCGGTGCAGATCGCCATTGCGGAGAAGAACCGCGCCGCCTGAGCGGCATTCACCAGTGGGCGTAGCCCATTCGTTCACACGACTTCCAGCTGAGTCGCCTTCATTGCCCATCTGAGGAGTACTCCTATGCCCGAAGCCATCATGAAGGCTCTCGCGACGATCACCGAGCCGGACACCGACGACGCCCCCTACGGGGGTTTCACCGCGGTTCTGTCGACGCCTTCCTTGGACCGCGACGGTGATGAGCTGAGTCGCGACGAGTGGATCGAACCGTTGCCCAAGTCGATCAGCATCGACATCGACCACACCATGAGCGTCGAGGGCACAGTCGGGTCGGGGCGTCCGTACTTCGATGACAACGGTCGGCTCATGCTGGATGCGCGCTTCGCCAACACGGAGAAGGCGCAGACGGTGCGATCGTTGGTGAAAGACGGTCACGTCGGCGCGGTGAGCGTCGCGTTCCTGAATCGGCGCACCGAGAAGGGCGCCAAGCCGCAGCGCGAGCTGCTGAATGCGGGGATTGTGGCCGTGCCGGCGAATCCGGATGCGGTGATCCTGTCCTCCAAGGCTCTGGATGCGGTCGAGGCGTACCAGAAGGCTGCCAAGAAGGACGACGGCCCGTACGCCGATCCCGGCTACCTCGATTCCGAGGGCAAACCCGCGAAGGACGGAAACGGGCAGCCCAGGTACAAGATCGACAGCGAGGAAACGACCCGCGCGGCATGGTCGTACATCAACATGCCGAAGAACGCCCGCTTCTACACTGCCGAGCAACTGGCGAAGATCAAAGACAAGATCAAGGCCGCTGCGGAGAAGTTCGGCATCGAGATCGCCGAAGACGACGACAAGAAGTCCATCCACGAGCGCGCCGAAATCCAGCCCCTCGCAGTGGATTCCAAGGAATTCGGGTACGCCACATCAGTGGCTGATCTCCTGGCCGCCGCTGTAACCCTCAAGGCAGGTGCACGCAACTCCGCCAGCGACTCGAAGATGATCCAGGCGATTCATGACGCATCGGCTCTGCTTGGCGCACAGTGCGTTTCGGAAGCGTCGCCCGACGAGGAAGACGGCGCCGCCGAGGGCGCGAACAAGGCGGTACGGCAGTCGTTCGTTGTCGGCAAGGCCCTGACCGGAAGCATCGAAGACCTCGGCTGCCGCCTGCAGGAAGCGCTCTGCGATGCCACCGGCGCCGGAACCTACAGCGGCGCATACCCGTACGTGCGCGCCACCTACCTCAATCCCGATGGCAACGGCGGCTCGGTCGTCTACGACCTCGGCGGCGAGACGCTGTGCCGGGCATTTTCCGACGACGGAACGTGCGTGGCGCTGGACAGCAACATTCAGGTGGTCACCGTGATCACCACCGTTACCGCGGTGCCCGACACCGTGGACGGGGATCCGACACCGCTTCCGCCGGCCGCAGCCGAGGCCGCCAAGTCGGTGGACGCCGCATCGCTCTCGGTGCGCGATATCGAAGACTTCAAGGCCAAGCTGGACGCCTTGACCAAGACTTCCGGGCTCGAACCCGGATCGCCTGATTCACCCGCCGAGGACGCATCCGCGTCGCCCGACTCGAAGGCCGCATCGAAAGATCCCGCCGACGACGAGTCCGCCGACACCGATGACGACGACTCGGCCGCTGATGAAGACACAGACGATGACGACGAGGACGAGAAGGTCAAATTCCTGCGTGCTCGCCTTTTGATGGCCAAAGCCGAAACGGCTCTGGCTTCCTGATTCCACTTTCCCGGACGCGACCCGAGCGGGTTTCTGCGCGGCCGGTGATTCTGACGAAAAGAGACCACCATGAATATGGCGCAGTTGCAGTCGCGCACCAAGGAATTGGAAAAGCGGCTGACCGACCTCATCGCCGATGAGACGATGTCGCGCACCGACAAGTCGACCGCCTTGGAAGTGTTGACCAAGGAGATCGAGGAGAACAACGCCGATATCGCCAACACCAAGAGCATCGACGCTGCCCGCAAATCCCTGAATCTGGGCGATGCGGCCGATGAGCCGAGCGAGTTCGACGTCCGCGACAGCATCCCGAACCTGAAGGGCCTGAACAGGTACTTCTCGCAGCGGATCCTGAAGTCTCCCGCTTACGCGCAGATGGTGCGGGACCTCGGCGGCCCGAAGGGCGCGGACACGATCGGCGCCCGCGGCACCTTTGACCACAAGTTCGAGATCGGTGTCCCCACCAAGGCTTTCGGTGGTGAGGTCGGACTCAAGGACGCCACCCAGACCGGTAACACCATGGGTGAAGGTTTCTACGGCTCCGGCACCCCAACCGGTGTGGGTAACAACTACTTCTTGGCGGGCGCTTACGGTCCCGGCATCATCCCCCAGTTCATTCCGGGTGTGGTGGAGCAGCGGCTCTACCAGCTGACCATCAGCGACTTGTTCTCCTCGATTCCGTCGACCAGCCCGGACATGACGTACCTGGTGGAGTCGGTGCTCAACGAACAGGCCGCAGCCACCGCTGAAGGCGCGGTCTACCCGTTCAGCTCGAACGAGTTCACCCGCAAGGTCGAGCAGATCGGCAAGGTCGCCAACGCCGTTCAGGTCACCGACGAACTCGTGCGCGACGCGCAGTATCTGTTCACCTTCCTGCAGACCCGCCTCATCGAGGGCGTGCAGCGTCAGGAAGAAGTGCAGATCCTGGCCGGTGGCGGCTACCCGGGTGTGAACGGCCTGCTCAACCGGGCCAGCTCTTTCACGATGGGGCAGACCGGTAGCGCGGTCGCGACCGGTTCGAGCACCGCGTTCCCAGCGTCGGGCACCGCGGGTGCTGGCGTGCAGCCGGCCAACATTTCCTCGCTGCCGTCCGGGAGTCTGGCTGAAGGTGCCGGCGCGAGCGGTACTCCTCCTACCGCGCTGGATATCGCTGTCACCCTGTACTCGGCGATCGTCGATATTCAGATGGCCGTGTTCTATTCGCCGAGCGCGATCGTGATGAACCCGCTCGATTTCAAGACCCTGCGTTTGGGCACCGACAACAACGGCCAGTTCTACGCGGGCAGCATGTGGGGCAACGACTACGGCTACCAGACCAACACCCCCGCCGGAAACGGCTACCTGGGTGGGTCGGCGAACCGGCTGTGGAATGTCCCCGTCGTGCAGACCCCGGTCATGCCGCAGGGTACTGCTCTGGTCGGGTATTTCGGTCCCGAAGCCGCGCAGGTCGCGCGCCGTGAAGGTTTGTCGATGCAAATGACGAACTACAACGGCACCAACTTCGTCGACGGCGAAGTGACCTTGAGGGCTGAAGAGCGCCTGGGTTTGATGGTTTACCGCCCGGCGGCATTCGAATTGGTGCAGATCGCGCCCGCTCCGTAATTCCAGGAAAAGAACCCCGAACCGCCCTATTTGCGTCGCATGTCGGTTCGGGGTTCTTCTCTGCCCGATCGGAGGACTCCTCTCATGAATGTCACACGGGTCAACTGGGCCGCTCCCCAGGAGCGCGTGATCACCGCCCGCTTCTACTCGGTGTCTCCCCGCCCGAAGGCTTCCGAGCCCGAGAAGGAAGCACCTGAAGAGGAACACGCTCGAGCCAAGGTCGTGCGCGCTCGCCGTAAGGGTCCGCGCGTCAGCGTGGAAGGCGTGCAGACGAAGTGACCTACCTCGGTGTCACCGAAGGTCAGGGGTTGGACCCGTACGAGTACGCCTCCGGATTCGTGCGCGCCTACTGCAATCGTCGGTTCGACTACGTCGCGAACGACACCGTGTTCATCGACCCGCGACCGGACCGCACCGCCCAGCTTCCCGAGGGGCCGGTGATCTCGATCAGCACGGTGCAGGCGTACATGCCCGGACCGCCGACCGGCCAATGGGGTTGGCAGACACTGCAATACCCGCAGCAATACGACTGGGCCGAACGGGGCCTGATCTGGGACACCTCGCACCTGTATCCGCCGATCAACCCGGTGTTGCCGAATTGGATGGAGTGGCCGTGGCCGACCTGGCCGTGGCTGCCAGGGAAATTGCAGGTCACCTACACGCACGGGTATCAGACGATCCCCGCGGAGATCACCGCGATCGTGTACCGGATCGCCGCCCAAATTGCGGCGAACCCCCTGTTCATGCAGTCGAAGAAAACTGGGGAAGACTCTGTCGTCTTCGGGTCGTTCCCTGGCGGGATCACGCTGCGGGACACCGACAAAGCGATTCTCGACCGGTACGTCATTCAGGACGTTTCGTGACGTACCCGCTGACCGGAGCCTCCCTCTATCCGCTGCCGGTGTCGTTGGGCAACGACACCATCACGGTGCTCAAACGGTCCGCCGGCAGTGTGGATCGGCTCGGTGTCCCTCATTTGGTGTCCACCCCGACCGTGGTGACGGGGTGCTCGCTGCAGCCCAACAGCGAAGACGAAGTCATCTCCGATACCGATTTCACGCTCGCGATGTGGCTGCTCTACACCCCGGTATTGCCGATCATTCAAACCCTCACCGCGGCGGACGCCATTCAAGTGCCGATCAACGGCATTCAAACCGTTTTCGAGGATTTCGGCGACCCCGCCTTGTGGACCGACCTCTACGGCAATCCGGACCACTATCGCATCAAGTTGAGGAAAGCGAGGGGCTGACATGGGTGCCACCGCATCTATCAACGAAGCCGTCCTCAAGGACTTCCTGATGAACGACTCCACCCTGTGGACGGCCTTGACCGAAGCCGGGAAGAAAGCCGTCGAGTATTGGCAGTCGATATCTCCGGAAGACCCGGACGATAAAGAGCACAAGTTGATGGCGGGCAAAGCGTTCGTTGTTCATCCCGGCGACTACGAGAAAGCCATTCGCGCCCGGATGATCCGCACCGCGACCGAACGGTTCGTGCGTGTGCAGGATTTCGACCCGAAAGCCGGATGGATCGAGTACGGGTCCAAGCACAACGAAGCCAAAGCTCCGTGCGCGAAGACCCGCGCGTACATGCTCAGCCAGGGTTTTCACTCCGCGTGATCGACCTCGAGGAATTCCTCGTCACCTATCTGCAGCCGGTCTCGCCGGGCAACGTCTCGGTCGAGATGGGTACCGCGCCCGCCACCCCGTTCGTCTTGATCGAACGGGTCGGGGGTGGTGACGACAAGATCACCGATCGCGGAATCGTCGATGTCAACGTTTTCCACACCACACGTGCATTGTCGTCCACTACTGCGGCGCAAATGCACCAGATGATGCACGCCCTCAATGCGAAAGTCGCTGTGAATATCACCGCTGGCACGAAATGCATTGACCGTGTGATCACCCTCCATGGACCCAGCTATTTGAAGTACGAGGACGAAAACTTGAAGCGCTACGTGGCGCGCTACGAGATCGAGTCCCGACTCACCGCTTAATTCCCTCCGAAGGAGAATGCCTGTGACCGGGTATCAGTTGTGGGACGCCATGTTTTCGGGCACGGCAGACCCCACCCGCATCAAGAAAGCCCTTTTCGGTTCCGTCCTCGTGCGCGACTGGAACGGCGCGGCAACGAGCCTGCAGAGTTACTCGCCGTTCGATCCGACGACCGGCAACCTGAGCCCGACCCTGCTCACCACCGACGGCTGGTATGACGTCGGCTACCTGACAGAAGCCGGTGTGTCCTTCACGCCGAAGTTCACCACCACCGACACTCTGGTGTGGCAGTCCCGTCAGGCGATGCGCACCGACGCCACCCAGGATCAGGAGGAGTTCCTGATCCAATGCTCGGAGTCCACCCCGTTGCTGGACTGCCTGTACTACAACATCCCCCTCGCGCAGATGGGGGAGATCGGGCAGGAAGGCTACCAGGTCACCAAACCCATTGTGCCGCAGGTGACTTACCGGCAGATCCTCGCGATCGGTGTCGACGGCAACGACAACTCCAACGAATACTTCGCGATCCTGTACCCGCGATGCTTGATGACCAAGCCGGACAAGCAGGACTTCTCGGGGAAGACCGAGGTGTTGACGTCGATGACGTTCGACTCCTACCCCGACCCGTTCTCCGGCTTCGCCGTCCGGCGTTTCCGGGAAGGCCCGGGCTGGCGTGCGGCCGGCGGAGTGACGTCGGTTCCCGGCACTCCGGTGGCGGCTGTGCCGATCCTCGCGCCGACCATCACCGCCGGATCGGCAACCACGGGTGGATCTTTCACCGCGGGCACCTACTACTGGGTTGTCACCTCGACCACCGCGCAGGGCGAGTCGATGGTGTCCAACGAGGTCACCACGACCGTCACCGCGAACCAGGAGGTGCCGATCAACTGGTCGCAGGTCACCGGCGCCACCGGATACAAGGTGTACCGGGGTACCACCGCGGGTGGTGAGAACAAGCTGATCACCACCATCTCGAGCGGTTCCACGGTCACCTACACCGACACCGGCACCGCCGGCACCGCCGCGACCCTGCCGACCAGCAACACCACGCTCGGTGCGCCGCTGACTGCCGCGCATTCGGTGTTGCTGACGCTCACCCCGCCGACCAGCAAGAACTCGCCGTTCACGTATGGGGTGCAGCAGACCACTGGCGGTGTCACCACCACGGTCCCGACAGCGAACGTCGCTGTCGCCGAGTCGGCGACGAACTCGGTGTCGCTGGCTGTCTCCGGGCTCACCGCCTCCAGTTCGTACACGTTCACCGTGAATGCGACGGGTTCGAACGGCAACACCTCGGCGTACAGCGCTGCGTCGAACTCGGTGACTGCCAACTGATTTCCCTAGACCCCGATGGCGTGCGGCTTTAGCTGGGGACGCACGCCATCGGGCCCCAGCTATCCCCCGGCTTCGAAGGAAGATCAATGGTCAACCGGAAGATCAAGCGCACCCTGAACCTCGCGGACTTCGAGGAACAGGCCATCGACGCGATCGGGCAGACGCCCGGGATCACCCTCGAACTCGACAACGGGGACACCGTCACGATCCCGCATCCGATGCTGGTCACCGACGAACAGCAGGCCGAGATCGAACGTGTCCAGGAGAACGCGGATCTCGACGAGGACGGAAAGATCAACGGTGAGCGTCCCGATGCTCAGTCGATACGGCTGGCCCGCGCGGTCCTCGGCGACGAGGGGCACAAGCGGTTCATCGAGGGCGGCGGCAAATCCAATCACGTGATGCTGGCGTGGCAGATGATGGCCCGTGAACTGCAGGACAAGGGCCCAAAACTCCCGAGGTAGTCGCCCTGCTGCAGCGGTATCCCACCATCCTCGAAGCGGACATCGCCCGCGAATACCCGGGCAGGTCGGTGAAGGAATGGCATCGAGGGGAGATGTCGTCGCGTGAACTGTGGGTGTTCATCACCCACCTCACCGAGAAGTCCGAGTTCAAAAAGATTCTCCGAGACGGCGATTGGGACACGGACAAGTACTTGTCGATGCATATCGCCAACGAGTTGAAGGCTTACAGGGCGGATTTCGCCTCCGCGCACGGGGCGAAGATGAAACCCCACTTCATCATGTCCCCTGCTCAGGAGCAGGAAAAGGCCGAAGAGGACCAGCAGCGCCGAGATGTGCGCTCGATGATCATGGGCCAGTTGCGCGGCGAATACGTCCCTCCCACAAGGGATGTCAGTTTCCGCACCGAAGACAAACGAGGAATCCCCGAAGGAGGTGTCCATGTCTGATCTTGCCGGTGGCGCGATCGCCATGGACATCAAATCCGTCTTCGACCGCGCAGGGTTCAACTCGATCATCTCGGACATGACCTCGCAGGCGTCGAAGGCTTCCACCGACATCGGGAAGCTCTTCGGGTCGAACATGTCCAAAGGCGTCACGAACTCGGCGTCGTCGATGCGGGCTGCGATGGAGCAGCAGATGCGCGCGGCGCAGTCCACGGTCGACAACGCCATGGCCGGCATGGTCAAAGCCACCAACAACCAGGCCAACGCGCTGTCGCAGCTCGAGATCACCCAGAAACGCGTGTCGGAGGTGACCCAGAAATACGGCGAGGATTCGTCCCAGGCGATGAAAGCCACCCTGGCGCACACGAAAGCGCAGCAAGGGCTCGCCGACGCGCAAACCAAGGTGCTCAAGGCCACCAACGACTCGGCCACCGCACAGCAGGCGCTGACCGACATCCAGGCCAAGTCCAAGAGGGCCAGCGACGAGCACGCCACCTCCCTGGCTGCGCTGGGTACCGCCGTGAACACTGCAGGGCTCGCCATCACCGGCGGGTTCGTCGCCGCGGTCGGCGTGGGCATCGACAAGGCCGCCGAATTCCAGACGTCGCAGAACCGCCTGGTCACGTCGGCGGGTGAGCTGAACTCGAACCTGAAGCAGGTGTCCGACGGCATCCTGCAGATGGCCGGGCAGGTCGGTATCTCCGCGCAAGAACTCTCCACCGGCATGTACACGGTGGAATCGGCGGGCTATCACGGCGCGGACTCGTTGAAGGTGCTGCAAGCATCGGCGCAGGGCGCACGGATGGAAGGCGCGGAACTCAAAACCGTCGCCGACGCGGTCTCCACAGCGTTGACCGACTATCACATGAAGGCCGACGAAGCAGGCAAGGTCACCTCGATGCTGGTCACGGCCGTCGGTCAGGGCAAAACCAACATGGAGGAGTTCTCCGGGAGCCTGCATTCGGTTACTCCTCTGGCCGCCGCCGCGCACGTGTCGCTCGCCGACGTCACAGGCTCGTTGGCGGAGATGACCGCGCACGGTATGTCCGCGGATCAGGCTTCGCAGAACCTTGCGGACACGCTGTGGCATCTGATGTCCACCACGGGGCCGATGCGGGACGAGTTGCAGCAGCTCGGGTTGACCAGCACGGACCTTCAAAACTCTTTGAGCACACAGGGTTTGGCCGGAACCCTGGAGATGCTGTCGGACAAGGTCATGTCCAAGATGGGCCCCGACGGCAAGGTCATGATGAGCAGCTTCAACTCTTCGAAGGACGCTGCGGCGAACCTTCAAACAGCGTTGAAAGCGCTCCCCGCCGATATGCAGCCGCTGGCCAAGCAGTTCCTGGACGGCTCCATCTCGGCCGGCGCCTGGATGAAGGCCGTCAAGGACCTTCCCGCCAACCAGAAGGCGATGGCGAACTCGTTCACCGAGATCTACAACAAGTCGCAGGGCTTCACGAACTTCATCAAGAACGGCTCCACCCAAGCCCAAACCTACACGCAGGCCATGAAAAACCTGACCGGCGACGTGGCAGGGCTGAACACCACCCTGATGCTGACCGGGGAGAACGCCAAGGACACCAACAACAACATCAAACTGATCTCCGGCGCCACCACCGACGCGTCAGGGAACGTCAAGGGCTGGGACGACATCCAGACGACGTTCAACCAGCGTCTCTCGGAGTTCAAAGCCTCCATCGGCGCCTCGGCGATCTCTTTGGGCAACGCGTTCCTGCCGGCCGCGACCAGCGTCGCGAAAACGCTCGCCGACGTCGCGAACTGGTTCGGCCGCAACAAGACTGCTGCCGAAGCGTTGGTCATCACCCTCGGTGTCATCGCGGGCGCGTTCGCTGTCTGGAAGACCGTCGAAGGTGTCATGGCGGCGCACAAAGCGCTGGTAGCAGGTGTTCAGGTCGCCTACCAGGCGTTGGTTCCCGCGCAGGAGGCCGCGACCGGTGCCCAAGTCGAACTCGACGCGGCGATGGACACGAACCCCATCGGTGCGATCGTCCTCGCGGTAGAAGCATGCATCGCCGCCCTCGCCGCCCTCGCCGTCGGCGTGATGTACGCCTACAACCATTGGGGCTGGTTCCACACCGCCGTACAGGACGTGTGGAACGTCCTGAAGGCGGTGGGGGAGTGGATCGGCCGTGAAGCCGTCGCGGCCTGGCATCTGCTGCTGGACGCCCTACATCCGGTCGAGACCGCGTTCAAAGCGGTCGCTGATGCGGCGATGTGGTTGTGGCACAACGCTATCCAACCCGCCGCGGAGGGAATCGGCACAGCGTTGAGGGTGATCGGCGCTGTCGTGATCACCGTGCTGGCGGTGCCGTTCGTGCTGGCGTTCAAACTGATCGAAGCCGCGGTCAAGTTCTTGTACGAGAACGTGATCCAGCCGATCTTCAAAGCTTTGGAGGTGGTCTTCCACTGGTTGTACGACAACGTCGTCAAACCAGTGGTCGAGCTGATCAAGCTCGACATCCAGGGCTGGGCCGACATCATCACCTGGCTCCACGACAAGGTCATCGACCCCGTGTTCCACGTGATCGGCGATGTGTGGCATTGGCTGTACGACAACGTCATCAAACCGGTCATCCAGATGATCAAGGACGACATCCACGGCTGGGGTGAAATCTTCAACTGGCTGCACGACAACGTCATCAAACCGGTCGGCGACAAGATCCACACCGTCATGGACGGCATGAAGTCCGCATTCAAGGACGTGGTCGACTGGCTCGATCAACAGTGGGGACGCATCGAAGGGATCGTCGGGCCGCCCATCAAATTCATCGTCGACACCGTCTACAACCAAGGCATCGTGCCCACCTGGAACGCGGTCGCGGGCGTGTTCGGGCTCGGGCCGATCCACACCGTGGACGCCGGAAACCTCGGCGGCAACGCCCCCGCCCCGGTCGGGCACGCCGGCGGCGGCGTCTGGCAAGGCCCCGGCGTGCTGCCCGGGTATTCGCCGGGCGTCGACTCGGTCAACGCGATCCTCTCACCCGGTGAGGGAGTCGCGGTCCCGGAACTGGTGCAGGCGATCGGGCCGTCGAACTTCATGGCGCTCAACGCCCACTTCTCCGGAGGCCGCAAACCCGGCTCAGGCCCCGGCTACGACTCCGGCGGCATCATCGGCGACATCGTCAACGTCGGCAAGAACATCGCCGGAAAGGCCGTCGACACCGCGAAGTTCCTCGCGAAACTCGCCACCGACCCCGAAGGCGCAGTGAAGGAACTGTTCTCGGATGTGATCGGGAAAACCGGTCAGACACCGGGGAATCCGTCGCAATGGCTGGACGCGGCCAAGGACATTCCGGGCAAGTTCATCGACGCGGTGATCGACAAAGCCAAGTCGTGGATATCGGCCGGCGGAGGCAAGGGCGCTCCAGGTATCCCGTTCACCGGCACACCGGATCTGATGGGGTGGATCACCCGCGCCGAACAGATCACCGGGGTCGGGCCAGGGTGGACGCCGGGTTTGGTCACGTTGATCGGCCGCGAATCCGGAGGTAACCCCAACGCGATCAACAACTGGGACTCCAACGCCGCCAAAGGTGACCCGTCCAGGGGGTTGATGCAGACCATCGGTTCGACATTCGAATCGAACCGGGATCCGTCGCTGCCGGACAACATCTACGACCCGATCGCGAACATCGTCGCCGGTATCAAATACATCCAGGGCACCTATCACGTCAGCCAGTCCGGTGCGGACCTGGCGGCGAAAGTGCAGCAGGCCGACGCCTCCCGAGCCCCGAAGGGGTATGCGGGCGGCGGCATCGCCCCAGGCACCACGACGAAGAAGTCCACGAAGAAGCAGGCCGACCCGACCGCGCTGAACCGGGCGATGGGGTGGATTCAGTCCGTCGTCGGCGGCAAATACGTGTACGGGTCGGCGCTGGACTGCTCCGGGCTCGTGTCGGGCATCTACCAGTCCCTGATCGGCGGGAACCCGTCCCAGCGGGCGTTCACCACGATCAGCGACTTCTCCGCTCTCGGCTTCCTCAAGGGCACCGGTGGTGTCTTCGACATCGGCGTACTGCCGCTACCTGGTGAACAGGGTCATATGGCGGCAACATTCGACGGTCATAACGTCGAGTCGTCCTCGGATCACGGGATCGTGATGGACGGCGCCGCCCGCGGCTCGAACGACTCCATGTTCAAAGACCACTGGTATCTGCCGGGCCGGCTGTTCGTTCCTCCGTACACCGGTGCCGGTTCGAAGCCGACCGCGGACCAGTCCCGGGCGAACAAGCTCACCTCGGCTGGGCAGAAGTACGCGACCGAGGCACAGAAGTACACCACCGAAGCCAACAATGCGCTGGCTCAGGCGAAGAAGCACGACGAGGACGCCCAGAAGTATCTGCAGGAAGCCAAGACCGCCAAAACCCCCAAGGCTGCGGCGAACTATCAGGCACGAGCGAAAGCCGCGCAGGAGGCGGCGCAGAAGGACCGCGACAAGGCCGCCCAAGACCAGCAGAAGGCCCAGCAGGCTCAAGAGAAGTCCGACCAGGCCGAAGCGGATGCTTCCGCGCAGTCATCCGACACCACCACCAGTGACGGGTCGAGCCCCAGCAGTTCCACGAGTTCGACGACGACGCAACCGCTGACCTTCCACGACATCGGCGCGAAGCTCGGCGGCGACGCGGCCGACGCGATCACCGAAACCTTCGGCTTGGACAGTCTGTCGAACACCATCGCCAACAGCCGAATCCTGAAGGTAGGGCAGGCAATCGGTCAAGCGAAGGTCGGACAGCCGTACCTGGACAAGTTCTTCGCCGTCCCGAACCAGAACTCGAAGACCGAGCAAAAGCAGGAAGGGATCCAGAAAGCACCCAAACCCGCTGAGCTGCCCGGCCCCGACAAGAAGAAGGACGTCTCGGCGTCCGTGTTCGACGACGGCGGCTGGCTGCAGCCCGGCGAACTCGCCCTCAACCTCGGGCGCCGGCCGGAACCGATCCTGTCCCCCCAACACGCGGACGCCCTGCAACAACTGGCGAGTGTCGGTGCCGGAGCTGGTGGGGACCGGCCGTGGGTGAACATCGAGCACCTCACCCACGTCGGCGGTGACGAGCACACCACCGCGCGACGGATCGTGCGGGAGATGAACGTCTACCAAGGCAGGGGGCCGAGGTGAGTTTCCCTACGCCTCCGACGGTGTGGGCTACCCAGCAGCTCCTGGCGGGTGACGAGTCGATCATCACGTGGATCGGTGTGGACGGCTCGATCTGGCCGGTCTCCGGCGGTGTCGCGCCGATGCCCGGCGCTCAGGAAGGTGTGGCACTCGCCGACATCAAAGGGCTGATGGCGCCGTTCAAGATGATCGACCAGCAATCCGCCCGCCAGGACGGCGCGACATGGCTCGACACCGTGTGGGAGCCGTTGGAGTTGGATTTCAGCATCCACGTGTTCGGTTTGACCCCGTCCGGGTATCGGGCGCAGCAGGCCGGGTGGATGGGGTCCTGGGATCCCAAACTGACCGGCAAGCTGGTGTGGTTCACGAAATCCTCCGGCGAGCGGTGGCTGCGGCTGCGGCTGTTGAAGGAACCCAGCGATCAGATCAAGCTCACCCCCGCCATGCAGGGCGTGCAGACATTCACCTGGGCCGCCCGCGCCGACATCCCGTTCTGGCAGTCGTTCGACTCGGTGTCGAGCCTTGTCGCATCGAACTCGACCACCCTCGCCAACCCCGCCGGGGGACCGAGCAACTTTCTGCCGCTGTGGAATCGGGGCGATCAAGGCGCATGGCCGCGGTACATCATCCAAGGCCCCCTGACCACCATCACCATCGGCGACGGATTGACCTCGGGCCAAGTGGTTTTCGGCCCATTGACCGCCGGACAGACCGCGCTCATCACCACCATGCCCAGTGTCCGCACCGTCAGTGACCTCAACGGAAACAACCTGTATCCGCTGATGCAGGGACGGTTCGACAACTCGATCCCCGCCTCCGACACCGGAATCCACATCCCCTGCACGGTTACCGGCGCGACCGCCAACGTCACCCAGATCAACGCGGCATTGACCCCGCTGTGGAAATGGCCTGAGTAAATGACGTACCCGAATTTGAACGGCTTGGATATCGCCCAGTCGTTCCGGATCGCTGATGCCCGCATAGCGGCAGCGAACGAGGGCGCTCTGACGAAATTCGACGTCAGGATCTACACGAACACGTATGCGCCGCTGATGGATATCACCCGATATATTTCCACCACGGCGACATTCAAACGGAACAACGTCGGAACCGCCACGATAATACTTCCCGACGACGATCCGGCGGTCCCGTATTGCATTCAATGCGAGCAAACCGTCGTACCGGTCACCATCACATTCAACGGTATGCGCTGGTCGGGTCGGATAGATACATGCTCCGAGGACACAGTCGACGGTGTATCGACGGTCACCTTGCAATGCATGGATGACTGGAATTGGCTGAACCACATCCTCGTGTGGAGTAATCCCTATTTCCCGATCGAACTCCAGTGGCCGCAAGAAAACATCATGATCGGGCCAGCGAAAACTGTCCTCGAAACCATGATCACCGCCGAGGCGATCCGGCTGCAGACCGGGCTGTGGGAGCTGGTCAACAACATCTTGGACCCGGCCGCCTGGTTCGCTTCCGCGGTCGAATCCCTGGGCCTCTACACCCCGATTTGTGTCGTGCCTTCGGATGCGCTGACCGACACATCGAACTGGGTTGCCATCGAAGCACGGTTCGATTCCTGCGCCACCCTCGTCCAGCAGGTGTGCAAGGACGCAGGACTGTGCTTGACCGCAAGCATCTGGTTCCCCGGCGAGCCTCAGCCCACCGGTCAGTTCACGCTGACCATGCCGACCATCGTCATCAAGGTCGAAGACAAATCCGGCGTCACCGGCCCCACCGGCACAATCATCGACGGCCTGATCAAAGACGTCGTGGATATCGCTGATGGAATGTTCGGGGAGATCGCCGACCCGCTCAACTCCTCCGGCTACCTTCCGCCCGGCGTGGTCATCGACCCCGCGCTGGGCGTGAACTGGACGCCGCCGTGGCCCGTTTACATGGTCGACGACCCCCGCTCGGGCATCAAAGAATCCCATATCGTCCACCACCACCCGCAATGCCACACAGTCGTAGGCGGTGGAAAATCGCCCCGCTGGGTGAACCAGCTCATCGATACCGCGATCGAAAGTCTGATATCGCTCGCGCTCGCGGCGCTCGGCGTGTCGGGCATCGCGCCGACACTGCTGGACGGCCTTTTCGACGATGTCGTGCTAGCGTTCCAGGAAATCGAAGACGCGCCGCGGAGATTCAAACTCGGGCCCTATGGATATCCCGAGTCGTTCGTCGGCACCGGTTCCACTGCGTGGACCGTGGAAGAATTCTTCGCCCTCGAAAACGGCCTGTTCGACACTCGCGGGTATGCGTCCGCGCAAATTTTGACCTGGGATAATGTGCCTTATACCTTCGGTGTCGATTTCGGAATCGGCGACCTCGTCTCCTGGGTGAAGCGCAATAAAATGTATACAGACTATGTGGATGAGATCACGGTTACCGACGATCGGCAGAACCGCGTTGAAGTTCTGGCAAAAATCGGAGACCTAACTGCGCAGGAAGCACCTTGGACCAAGTTGACCAGGTATGTCAAAACCCTCGAAGACAGTTTGCAGATTGCCCTGCTGTCCAGCAACTGATCAACCGGGAAGATGCGACCATCTATCGCCGCGCGCCGCACGGCTGACAGTAGAGACGGAGACGCCCAGATCGGCGGCGATAACGCGAAGCTTCTGATGTAGTTCGTTGCGGCGGTAGCGGATCTCCACGACTTGCGCATCTGTGAGCTTGTGACATCCATGGGTGATGCCAACACCACCGCGCATGCGTTCGCGCATATCTCGATGGTTGTCCGCAGTTGTGCCGAGTTCCATATTGTTCGGGTTCACGTCGTTCCGGAGATCGTTCTTATGCCGGATGACGAGACCTTCGGGGATCGGTCCCACGAATAGCTCATAGGCGACGCGATGGGCCATCACGCGCTCGCCGTACCACTGAAACCGACCGTAACCGCCCGCGTCGATGAAGCCGAGCCACGGCCACACGACCCCGGCGGCGGGAGGTGTGCCGGGTCGATAGTGGGAGAACGCTTCCCCGAGCGTGCATCCGCGCGGCGGAAGCAACGACCGCTGCCCACGGGGATCGCCGTTGTAGAGCCAGCGCCGATAGTGGGCCTTACACCACCCGCGCGAGTTGACCACTCGTTCGCAGCCCTCGATAGAGCAGATAGCATTGCTCACTGTCGACTCCGTTTCAGTCGGCCGCGCCCCGGAGTGTTCACGCACTTGCGGGGCATTTGCGTTGTAGCGCAATTCTATCGAGGGCCACCGACACCTATTCCTCAGCGAATTCTTGGAGGTGTGCTATCACCGCACCCATTTCCTGGACGGGAACCATCCAGTTCACCGACACCGGATATCAGAACACCGGCGTCGCGACGATGACGCTCACACCCAGTGGTGGTACGAGCAATCTGCCCGCCCTGGTGAACGGCACCCCAGGTCTTCCCCCTGGATTGACCGTCAACGTCACCACGCTCGCGGCGGGGGCGAACGCGACAGCGTCGCTGACGCAGACCAATCCCGGCGGTCCCGGGGTGGCGTCGGCGTACACCCTTGCGCTCGGAATCCCCGCTGGCGCAACCGGATCGACCGGGCCGTCCACCACGATCTCGACTGCACCGGATGTGGAGGGCGGTCCGGTCGGAGCTTCGACCGACGGTTACACCCTCTACTACTCCAACGCCGACTCGAAGTGGAAGATCAGCGCACCGAAAGTCCCGTCGGGCCCGTACATCTGCCTGAACTCCAGCTTCACCGCCTACTCCGGCACCAGCACGTCGGCGACGATCGCGACGATCGGCGTGCCGGCGCTCCCGTACGCGTGGCGGCCGATGGTGTCCGCGGGTATTTACGCGGCGGGCACCGTGAATACCCACGTCGACCTGGCCGTGTATTTGGGTAGCGCGACCGGCCAGCAGGTGGCGTACGGGATGGGCCAGTCCGGTGGGGGACCCTATGCGATTCACGCGACCTCGGCGTTCGGCGCAAACGTGTCCGGGTCCAGTACTTACGGGCAGGTGGCCGCGAACACGGCGGCGACGTTCTTCCTGCAGGCGCTGCAGTTGAATTCGACCACCGACACGTGGTCGACGCTGAACACGAACGGGTTCTTCACGATCTGGGCGATCCCCACATGACCAGCGCCGGAAACAATTCAGGGATCGCGACCGCCTTCATTCAAGCGGCGACCACCGCTGCGCTGGATCAGGTCGGCGCGAACGTGTGCTACTGGATCACCAACGCCACCGGTGGCTGGATCAACCTCAACAGCTGGGCGAACAACCTGTCCCAGCAGGCGACGAACGCCATCAACGGGGTCGCGACGATCTCGACGGGCGTCACCTCGAATATCACCGGCGCCACATCCACATCCAGCACCACCGGTGTCGGCCCCGCGGTGCAGTTGCTCAACGCGACTGTGCAAGCCAGTGGTACGGCCCCGAGGATCGACATCTACAACCGCAGCGCCACCTGGAACAAGCCGTCAGGGTTGACAACGGCGTCGGTGATGCTCGTCGGCTCTGGCGGTGGGGGTGGCCAAGGCGGGGTCGCTTTCAATTCCAGTGGCGCGGCGGGTGGCGGGGGCGGCCAAGGCGGATACAGCGTGTTCCCCGGCATCACCGCCGCGTCGCTGCCGTCGTCGGCTGCTGTGGTTGTTCCTCTCGGCGGGTCCGGTGCTGGCGGCGCTGCCAGCGCGCGATACAGCGATGATTTCGAGCGATCCAACTCGATCTCGTTGGGTGGCAGTTGGCGCACCGATTCCGGTGGCCAGTCCGCGCAGATCAGCAACGGCATGGCCGAAGCGTTCACGCCAAGCACCTACGTGGGTGAGACGGGTTGCTGGAACTGCTGGACATCCCCACTGGACACCGACAACTACGTTATCCAAGCCCAATTAGCCACGCCATCAACACAATTGGCGACGAACAACTACACGGGCATCTATTGCGCGGCGCCCAACACCTACAGCGGTTCGTCGGTGCTGGTGGCATTCGTCGGCAACACCAGCGGCGGATGCGGGCTCATCACCCAAACCAACGCGCCGAGTGGCGCGTTCATCGCGAACGGCTCCCAAACCGGCCAGGCGATCGTCGCGAACTCGACGACACCGTTCACCACATCCAGCCAGATCGCTCTCTCACGCAACGGCAACGTGTTCACCGGCTACATCAACGGAACACAGATCGTGCAGTGGACCGACACCGGCCACACGGTTCCCACCGGCTCCGCAAACAGGTTGTGGGGCATCATCACCGAATGTAACTGGCCCACATTCCAATCCCTGTACATGTCACCAGCCATAGCCTCAGTCAGCGCTCGTGACGTGTCCTGGGTGTCCCAGCCCGGCGGAGACGGAGCCACTGCCTCGTTCAACGGCTCGAGCTACCAGGTCGGCGGCGGAAAAGGCGGCGTCGGCGGAGGTATCGACGCCTCGGGCACCCGGCGCCCGGCCAGCGGATCATTCCTCAATACCGACACCGCCTGGACCGGCGCCGCGGGCAGCGGCAACCAAACCACGAACGCATCCGGTGGGGTCGGCGCGGCAGGTCAGACCGGATATTTGCCGAACGGGGAAGCCGGTGGCGGCGGCCTGAACACCGGTGGTGGCGCTGCTGGTACCGCGTCCTCCCTGAAAGGCCAGGACGGCGCGGCTCCCACAGGGGGCGTGTACGGGCCGGCCAGCGGCGCCGGCGGCGGCTACTACCTGCCCCTCGGCAGCACGTCGGTCGCCGGGCAAGGGGGCGGGGGTGGTTTCCCGGGGGGTGGTGGAGGTGGCGGCGGGGCCACTCTCGACGGTCTCGGCGGAAACGGAGCCGGCGGCCCCGGCGGTGACGCCCAGGTCGTGGTGACCAGCTACTTCACGTGAGGGGTGAACGGTGACGGATCCGCTTCGCAATACAGACGGCGAAATGCTCACCTCATGGCACTGCCCGGACTGCAACACCAACGTGCATCTGCATGAAGATCCCGAGCATCCCTCACACGATTGGACGCGGGACTTCATCGCCGAACACGAGCGGGTACACCGCGCGCAGCTAGAGGCCGAACACAACGGCGACCGCGGGATGCTGCGCCTCGCGCTGAAGTATCCGTCGCTGCACGCGGCGATCATCCAAGTCCACGGCCCTGCAACAGATCTCGTCCCCGAGCATCGGGCACAAATCCTGCAAGCAGCCAACATTTCGGAGGAGCCATGACACAGGGTCTGGACTATGCGGCAGGGCGCCCCGGTGGCGCAGCGATCGCAGCGGCCGGCTACAGCTTCGTGTGCAGGTATCTGTCGTCAGGTGGCCCCGCGCTTCCCGGCAAGCTTCTCACTCCCGCCGAAGCCGATGACCTGCGCGCTCACGGCATCGACATCGTCTCCAACTGGGAGACCACGGCCGACGAGATGCTCGGCGGCTACGACGCCGGATGCTATGACGCTGAAGCCGCGCTGAATCAGGCCCTGGCGTGCGGCGGTTTCACGGACCGCCCGATCTATTTCTCCGCGGACTGGGACGAGACCCCCGCCCAGCAGGACGCGGTCAACGCGTATCTGCGGGGAGCGGGAACGGTGATCGGCGTCCCGAATGTCGGTATCTACGGCGGATATTGGCCTGTTTCTCGCGCCTTGGATTCCGGCGTCGCGACGTGGGCGTGGCAGGCGCAGGCATGGTCCGGCGGCCTGCAGGACCCGCGGATCAACATTCTGCAGGACTCGAACGCCGGATACGCGTGGGTCGGCGGCATCGAATGCGACATCAATCGTGCTCTCACAACAGATTTCGGCCAATGGTCTCTAGGAGGAGACATGCAGTTGAGTGACACCATCACCGACGCCTACGGGAATCAGGTATCGGTCGGGGATGCCTTGAAATGGCTGCTGTACCACACAGATCTGACGATCGACCAGATCGGCGGCGCGGGCACCCGCAACGACATGCCGGCCGTGTTCGGCGGCTGGCCGCAACTCGGAAACAGGACCGTCGTCGACGCGCTGGCCGTTATCGGCCAGAAGCTCGGCATCGACGGCTTCGTTCCTCCGGCGCAGGGGGCATGAGCATGAACATCTCCCTGTATGCCAAGACCATCACCTCTGCTGCTACCGGTCTGGTCGCGTGGGGCACCGCTGCGGCGACCCTTCTTGCGTTGGTGCCCAACAAGCAGGTCGCCGGGGTCGTCGCCGGTTTGCTGCTGCTCGTGCACATCGTGCAGTCATTCCTGGTGTGGCTGACCAAGAACCAGTCGGTCATAGATGCTGATGTCGAGGCCGCGCAGAAGGTGATCGCGGTATTCAGCGACTGGCGCGGCTCCCTCGATGAGCTGAAAAAGCTGCTGGCCCAGATCGCGACAGCCTTCACAGGGACGGTCCCCGCCGCGAATCCGGCAGCGGCCGATCTATCGGCTGAACGGCATGCATAGTGCAGGTCATCCTGAATGTGCTGCCGCTAGCTGCCGTGACGCCTCTGTCACTGCTGGCGGCCTTCACCTGGCTGGTGCTCCGCGGCAAGCTCGTGCCGCGAAGTTGGGTGGATAAGTCCGATGCCGACCAGGCGGCGGAAATCGCCTGGTTGCGGCAAACCAACTCGGAGCAGGCGGTCACCATCGGCAGCCAAGCGAACCAGATAGCGGAATTGACAGTCCAGGGGCGTCTGTCCGTCGCGCTGCTGCAGAGCTTGAACGCGCCCTCCGGCAATCACGCAATCACCGATCCCGGGAGCGACCATGTGGCGCCGTCGATCGAAGACTGAGTGCGAGCCCGAGAACGTGCGCCGCGCCCGTGAGGCCGCCGAACGCGCCGCGATGCAGCGCCGAAGGGTTGAAGCTCAAGCATCCGACGCCAGGGAGATCGGGGCAGAGATTCGAGAAGCATTGCGCCGCAATCATTTCGGCGAACAAATCGATAGGGCGTTTCGCCGAAGGGGCGTGGTATGAGCATCCGTAGACGCTGCGCGATCTTGATCGGCGCGCTGGGCATCGACGCCGCGATCATCGGCGTACTGGCCCCCGACTACGCAGAAGTGGGGAACATCTTCTGGCTGCTCCTCACGCTCAAAGCGTGGATTTTCGTGGGCCTCTACTGGTTTCGCAGCGATTGGCGCGCCACCGCCGGGGGTCGGGCGATCATGCGGCTGATCGGATGCATCGCGGTCATCGGGGCATTGAGCACCGGCACCATCGTGCTCGGCGACTACCCCGGCAGGGCCTTCGTCCGATTGGGGCTTCTCGCGGCCGTCGCGTTGGCGATGCTGGATTTACTGCTCACCCTCGTCGCCGCCCAGAACATCGAAGGAGACTAGGTGAGCATCCCGTCGGGTGTGACAACAGTCCTGGTGTCGGTGCTTCCACAAACCTCGATCCCGGTGGTGACCTCGACTATCACCGTGTCGGCGGTGCCGAGCATGGATCTGCAATGGTCGGCGACCGGACAACGCCTGTCGAGCATGTGCGGGGTGTCGCCGACGCCGGGATGGTTGCAGTTGCCGGCGGTTGACCAGTTGGGGTTCATCACGCTCGATACTCGGATGGCCACCACGGGCTGGTCGTATGTGCTGTCGATCGGCTGGACCGGTACCGACGGCGCCCGTAATACGGCGTCGGGCACTGTGCAGTGTTTCTCGAATCAGACGGTCCAATACCTCGCGGATGTCAATGGCGCTCTCGTTCCGGTGGTGCCGAACACGGTTCTCGCGATGACCGTTCTGTCGTCCTCGCAATATTCGGCCCTGGTCGCACCGGATCCGAACACGCTCTATTTCACCTACTAGAACAGGCGAAAAATATGATCACCGACGCTATTGCGCCGGGCGCACAAACACGCCCGAACGACGGTCGCCTCGACGGAATTTCCTGGTATCCGCGGATCCTGGTCAAGAAATACGATCCTGACACTGTTGCCGCTCTCGCCGCGGAATTGGGGCGTGAGCCAACCTCGGGGGATCTGGTCGGCGTCGAGCCGGACGATGTGGTTCCCGACGAAGGCAATCAGCTGGTCACCGTCGGTTTGGCGCGGTTGGGCAATCTGATCATCGGGTCGGGCGCTGCCGCTTTCACGCAGTCTCAGGCGATCCTCGGTGTCGGAAGCTCGTCGACCGCTTTCGCGCTGGCGCAGACCGCATTGCAGGGTGACGGCTCGACAACGACCGCGTGGTATCAGGGTGCGGACGCATCTTCGGTTTCGCAAACCAACGGTGTGATTTCCGCGCAGGCCACCATTTCCGGCTCGAATGGCAACTTCGCCTGGAATGAATGGTGCTGGGGGATTGCGACGGGAACACTCACCGCGGGCGGCACATTGGCGTCGGTGGGCACGTCGCCAGTAATGCTGAATCGAAAAGTGGTGTCGTTGGGCACGAAGGCCAACGGAGCCATCTGGGTGTTGCAGAGTAGCATCACGTTGTCCTAGTTTCTTTGTGCTAATATATAGTTCGTGCCAAGACATATGTATCCGCAACTGGCAGACGCCGAATGGCTCAAGGCCGCCTACGCACGACATGGGTCCTCTCGGGGCGTGGCCGAAGAAGTCGGGTGCTCCAAAATGGCGGTCCTGCATCGACTTCGGCAATTCGGCATCGAACGGCCCGGCGGCCGTGGAGAGCTGCCGGAACGTTCCTGCAACTTTTGCGGTACCTCATTCCAGCCCGTGGAGTCGAAAGAACTTCGGTGCGTCGGATGCCGAAGGAAGCGGCGAACGGATTCCCTGAAGTACCCGCTGTTGGCGGACGCCTCGTGGCTTCGCGAAAAGTACGGATCCGGACTGTCTTCGATCGAGATCGGCGCCGAGGTCGGCTGTAGCCCAGCAACCGTGCAGTTGTATCTCCGCAAGCATGGCATCAAGGCTCGCGGGCGACATTACGGAAGGTGGAACCCCAAGCGTTGCGAGGCGTGCGGGATCCTGTACACGCCTTCTGGCCCGGCGCAACGATTCTGCTCATCCGCGTGCAATCCGCCACCACCCAAGGCGGAACGTGTGCCTGCGGCGACCTTCGTATGTATCCAATGCGGTGAGACAGTCAAAGGGTCACCCACGGAACAGAACCGGGGGACCATCTACGATCGCAAGTTCTGCTCGTGGGATTGCCGGATGGGGTACACAACCGCGAACGCGAAGTATCGCTATGACAACGGCGAAGGATACGTTCGGATCCGCTTGCCCAACAAGGATTCCGTCCTAGAACATCGCTGGGTTATGGAGCAGCATCTCGGCCGTAACCTCTTCGATCACGAGAACGTCCACCACATCAACGGCGATCGGGCGGACAACCGCCTCGAAAATCTCGAACTTTGGACCAGGTCTCAGCCCGCCGGTCAGCGAGTCGAGGACAAGATCGCTTGGGCGAAAGAGTTCTTGAGGCAGTACGGAGAATCCGTCTGAACAAGTGACCAGGGAGGCCGATGACGATCGCGGTAGCGGGCCGGAACACCGGCCTCATCTCATCGGCCTCCACATCGTGGAGCATCACACTCCCATCGAGCGCGAACAACGGCGACCTGTACCTGATCTTCGCAACCCCCGGGTCGGCGTCAACCCTGTCCACCACCTCCACCGGGTGGACGCAAATCGGGCAGTGGGGTGCATCGGCCACCCCCATCGCGTTCTTCCTCGGTGTGGCCGGTGTGGCATCCTCCTCCCTGACCGTCGCATCCAGCGCTTCGGTGCTCGGCGCCTACGCAGGCCTGCGAGTCACGGGCTGGGCCAGCACCAATGTGCAGGTAGCCAACGCGAACGGCAGCTCGACCACCCCGACACCACCAGCGTTGACGCCGATACAAGGCGCGACGCAATACCTGTGCGTGGTGGTGCAGGCTGACGACGACGGCGGCAACTTCTATCAGCCGTCCTCCGCCCCGTCCGGCTTCTCCAACTTCCAATCCAACGCCACCGGCACGTCCGGGTCCACGTCCGACGCCGCCATAGCAACAGCCGAACAGATCACGGTCGCAGGCTCTTTCACCCCCGGCGCGTTCCCGGCGACCACGTTCAGCACCCCCTGGACCACGTTGACGGTCGCCATCCCCGCAGCCGTCGGGCGTATGGCCCAAACATCGGCCGCGGTCAACCGCGCCGCCCTCTTCTGAAAGGACTGGCATGCCAGGGAGATTCATTGTCTGGACCGGCAATACGAGTGCTCTGACTGCGCCGCTGGCCTCGATCGCGACCGGGTCGACCTCGGGCGCGTCGAAAACCCTCCTGCAACTGGTGCCGCCGTCGACGGGGAAGTTCACCGTCATCGAGTGGGGCTACATGTTCGACTCGGCGCCCGCGAACCCGGTCGATGTCGATCTGATCGAAACGGGATCTGTCGCAGCGACCGTGACAGCGCATGTGGCGGGCAGCCTTCACAAGTACGCTGACACGAACGCGACAAGCCAGCTGCAGCTCGGCACAGCATTGACCGGGTATAATGCTTCCGCTGAGGGGACGATCACCGCGTCTCGGTTGCTCGCAGCGCGCCGTGAGAACGGGCAGTATTTCTCGCAGCCGTTCCCGCTAGGCCGCGAACCCGAGGTGTGGAACGGCAACGTCCTGCGGCTACGTGCCGCGCCGTCGACTGCCGCGGCGGTGAACCTCAAGGCGTACCTGATTATCGAGGAGTAGCCGGTGGCTCGCCTCGGCCGGGCATTCCCGCAATACCCGACCGCCCGCCGCGTTTCCGGCACACCGACCGTCGCGGTCTCCGACACTGCGTCCGCCACGGACACCGCGACTGTCACCGCGACAATCCCGGTGTCCGACACCGGGTCCGGTACCGAATCCGTCACCGTCTACATCGTCGTCACCGACAGCATCGCCGGCGCGGACGCTGCGAGTATCGGTGTTCGTGCGTCTGACAGCGGTTCGGGTGCGGATTCGGTGCAGACCGGGTTGCCGGTGTCCGACAGCGGAACCGGCACGGACACCGCGAATGCCTACAACACGGTCATCGTCACCGACGCCGCTACCGGTACCGACACGGCGACCGTCATCATCGCCGTGTCCGACAACGCGGCAGGCGCCGATTCCGCGCGGATCGTTCAGTCGGTCGGCGATACCGGTGCATGGGGCTCGGAGACCGTCCAGACCGCGAATCAGGTCCTCGCCGCCGACACACTGACCGCTACCGACGCGGCGAAGGTGCTCATCGGAGTCGCCGAGTCCGCGACAGGCGCCGACACCGCCAGCGTGCTCGCCACATTGACGGTCACCGATCACATGCTGGCCACCGACGGCGGCATCGGATCCACCTTGGTCGCCTGGGCTGGCGTGCAGCACATTACGGCGATGTTCATGGGCACACACCGCATCCAGGCCGTCTACCGCGGCCCCAACCTGATCTGGGGAATCTGACTTGATCGACATCATCACCTGCAGAGGCACAGGCGAGGCGCAGAGCAGCCCGAACAACATGCTCGGCCTGGTCACCGCGAAACTCGACCCGGCCCGCTTCCACGTCCTCGCGGACTGTGTCTACCCCGCATCCATCGGTGTAGCGAATCAAACATGGAACCCGGTCGGCCCGTCCGAGGACGAATCGGTGAAAGAAGGCATCGCGAACCTGGCGACCCTGATCCGCTCCACCCCGAACAAGGTCGGCATCATCGGCTACTCTCTCGGCGCTGAGGTCGTGTCGAAGTTCCTCGAGGCGCAAGCGGCCGGGCAGTTCGCGGATTGCGAGCTGGCGTTCAGTGCGTGCGTCGCGAATCCTCTGCGGCGGGTGGGGGATTCGATCGACCCGAACCCGACCGGGTACGGCATCAACAGCCAGATGGCTTGTGAGCCACCGAATCCGCACTTCGAGTGCGCCAACCCAGCCGATGGCATCACCTCATGCCCGGGAGGTTCGCCGCTGCGCGACCTCGCCGACGTCGTCTCAGCTTTCGGGTTGGCGGCCATCGGAGGATGGACCCAGGACCTGATCGATCGACTGCTGGAACGCCGGTGGCAGCCGGTGGGGTGGGGCAATTTCCTGCATCCGATCAAGACTTGGGAGACGTACCAGACCGCGGCGGATCTCGTGGCCGGATACCTCACCGGGCAGCACACGCTCGCCTATGAGCACGGATTGACTGACCGGCTCGCCGACGTGATCAACCGCGTCGTCGTTTAGACGGCTGCGTTCGCGGCGTTGATCAGCTTCTGCGTGCGTCGCACCAGCCGTTGTGCCGCAGCGGCTTCGTTCGACCAGCCGCGATAGACGGTGTTGTCTGCGGTGTGGACCGACACCCAGTAGATCTTCTTCTTCCCGAGGTTGACCGGCAGGATCGGGATGAACGGGCCGACCTCCACAGCGACGGCGCCCTGACGTTGGCCTACCACTTCGGCGTCGAAGAACACGCGCGCCTTCTCCAGCGGGATCGGTGTCGGAGTGAGGTATGCATGCTGTTCCTCGGGAGTAACGAGGAGCCGATAGTCGGGGTGGTTTGCGTACCGCTTCGAGTACAGGACGTCTCCGTCGATGAACAGGCCGACCGCTTTGGGTCGTGTCAAGGTTTTCCAGATGCCCATGGCGGGGCTCTCCTCGATAGCTGAGAATTGGTGCTGGATCGGGAGATCCGCTGATGTATACGGGTACGCCCCGGCCGCGTTACTTCGCGGCCGGGGCGATTTTTTCGTGTCCCTGGTCAGCGACGCCGCCACCAGCCGCGGCGCGGTCGCTCTATCCGGTGCCAGGCGGTGGCGAGCGATGGCGTGTCAGTCCATGCGACGCTGAGAAGCATTCCCTCGGCCCGTCCCGCTGCGGCGTGGGCGAGAGCTTCCAGCACCATCCGGCGCAGGTTGTCGAAGGAGGCGGTGTCGTCGAACTGCTCGCGCCACTGCGGGATCCGGGCCATGAGCGCGTCATGCTGCTCGGGTAGCTCCCAGGTGGCGGTTTCGCCGCCGAATGAGGTAACTATCACGGCGCTGATCATGTGCCGGAGCTTCCGCGCTGTGCGCGTCGCAAGGACTCCTGGAAACCTGCTTCCAGGTCCATCGATTCGGCCAGCCGGGCGACGAATGCGTCATGCTGCTCGAACAGCCACTGGTCCAGCGCCTCATCGTTCACTCTGCCTGCCGCGCCGATGAATTTACCCATCTCACTGCCTTCTTCCTTGCTGGAGTGTCGAGATCAGGTTTTCGAGCGTCCTCACTGCGTTGTCCGAGCGGCCGTCCTGCATGTGCCGCCGGATAAGCATCAGCTCGCCGATTACATCCCCGATGGCTTGTTCGGGGATGAGGTCCATCCCGATCAGCCGGCGCACTTCGGCGATGCGGCCGACGACGGCCTGCATCGTGCGAGCGCGAGCGGTGTTGCGCTCCTGCATCTCCTGCTTTGCCCGAATGTACGACTCGGGCGGCGGTGCGCCGTCGATGGGCTTGTCTGGGTGTGCATCGAGAGCGGCTTTGGCGGTGCTGCGTTGGAGCTTGATGGATTCGCGGATCCCCTCGAGATGGTGCAGCCAGCGAACCAGGTTCTCCGGGCGGGACAGGGTCTCGTATGCGGTGCCGGCAGCGTACTTGTCACGCAGGTCCGCATTCACCAGCAGCCCGAATTCCCGATCGGGGCGTTGCCGCGGCTTCGCTTTCGCAGTATCAGTCATCGTCGTGCATGGCCCACTGGTCCGATCCTTCCGCGACTCTGATCAGCAGCGCTATCGACGGTGCTGCGGTCCGGTAATGGGGAGGTTCGGGAATATGGGTTGCCCCGTGGGTGGGGCAGCGAAGTTCGTCACTCATGCGTCCCTTGTCGGATTGTTTGTGGATCGGCCCCCTCGGCCTCGTTGGCCGAGGGGGGCCATTTCGCGCGTCCGGACTACACCAAGAGGCCGTCGAACTCGCCCTTCTTGGCGCCGTCAAGCCAGGCATCGATCTCGGCAGTGTTGAAGATCAACGCCGGGCCGGTGGGGTTCTTGGAGTCGCGTACCGCGATATTGCCGTCATCCATCCTCGCCATCTCTACACAGTTGCCCGTTCGGGACGGTCTTCCTTGCCTTGAAGAACGGGACCCGGAGGGACAGCTCGGAGGCGTTGGGGGCGAAGGGCTGCATAGATAGATCTCCTATCGGTAGGTCGGCGGCCCATGCCGCCATGAATCACCGGGCCCGGTCGGGCCCGGCAGTCTGTGGTGTCGAATGGCTATGTGGCGCGGGCTATTTCGTCCCGTGCCCTCCGCGCGCCGGCGAGGATGCGAACTACGCGATCCCAGTCCGCCGCGGTGGGGGCGACAAGCTTGGGGTCACTGGGGCGCGAAGTTAGGCCGGACGCGCCGGGAATTCGACGCGGCAGAAGATGGTTGGTGGACTGCTCGTCAGGCCCAGGCTGCAAGAGGTCGTACCGATCCCCTGAATACATCGCTTCGGGGATCAGCGTGACCACCGCACACAGCCGCGCCGCCTCGGCAAGATCGATGTGCGCTTCGTTCACGGTGATCACCGCGTCCGGGCTCCACTTGGTCAACACCATCCACAGGTCGTGGATCACGTCGGTGTCGAACACCGCGAGAACCGTGTAGCCGAGGCGGTCGGCGTAGTGCTCCAGCCGTTTCTCGAGGAGATCGTCTCCGCCTCGCAGGGACGATCGGAATGCGACGATCGCGGTGGGCATGGATTCGACAGTTGTCATGCGGCAACCTCCGATGCCCGGGACAATGCGGCGAGGTACTGGCGGCATTCGGGGCCGTGTTCGGCGTGGGTGGTGAGAACTCTGCGTGCCTCGTCCAAGTCGGTGATCTCGCCAGGATTGTCCTGACAGAAGCGGTGGATGATGTCCCACTGCTGGATTTGCTGTGGTGTGGCGCGGAGTTGGTTCATCGCCGATACCACCTGTTGCGCTTGCCGTTCCGTTCTTGCGGCGGCTGCGGTTTCTTGCGGTTCGCGCGGCGCGACCACCAGAGGCTGCCTCCGATGACAGCGGCGACGAGGGCGGCTGCTATCGCCCAGGCTTCGGTGTCGCTCATGCCGGGATCCGATGTGTGTCGGGTTTGATGCGGCCGGCGCGGACGAGCACCGTCCAGGCGGCCTGTTTGCGCCCGCATTCGGTGCGGTCGCATGGACGGTGTCGCTGCATCGTCTGGTGCGCTTCGGGGATGCTCAACGGTTTGTCCGGGGCGTTGTGTGGCCATCCTGTTGGCCAGAGACTGGAGTCCATGTCGGGTTCCTGTGTCGGGTGGAGGACTCGGGGCGGCATTCCCACGCGGTGAAGATCATGAGCACGCTCACGAGAGCGGCGAGGGGGATCCATGTCGTCCACATCGAGACCTCTGGAGTGTCGGTTGGTGGGTCTTCCCGATGCCGGGGCGGCACCGTCCGGGAGGCTCGGTGCCGCAGATCCCTTGCGGGGTGGGGCATCCCGGCATCGGGAGGTGGTCTCAGCGTGCACGTTCCGAATCGGTCAATAACAGTGCAGAAACGGCGCGAAAGTGGCTAGAAGCAGGTAATTTTGGTTCCAAGCCCACTCATCAGCAGGGAGCAGCCTTATGGTTAGCGTCGAGTGGACACCCGAGCAGATTCTCGCGCTGCGCGAGGCGACCCGTCGGAGCCCACTGGAATTCGCCCGTGCCGTGGGAGTGACAAAACGGACGCTTCAGCTCTGGGAGTCCGGTGAGACCAACACTGTGCGCGCGGCGAGCAAACGCCTACTGCACGAGTTGTTGGAGAGCGCGCCCGAAGATGTCCAGACACGATTTTGGACCGCCATCGCCCAGCCGAACACGGCTCCGGTCAGCGAACCGGTCGACATGCTTATCGCTACCGCCGACGATTCAGCCGCCGTTCTGTCGTGGGCGGAGGCAAGCAACGTGGGACCGTTGACGATCGCGGATCTGCGCAGCAACCTGCGCTGGGCTACAAGGGAATATCTCAAATCGCCCACGCAGCCGTTGTTCCGCCGCGTGGTGGAGACACGCGACAGTGCGCTGGAGCTGCTTCGAGGCAGGCAGCGGCCGAGTCAGGCTGCGGAGCTATACGGAATCGCAGGATGGTCGATGACGATCCTCGGCTGGATGACCACGGATCTCGGTCGCGCGGATGTCGCGGACCGGCATCTGCGGGCGGCGTGGGCGTTGGCGGACAACGCCGAAGACGACGCGCTCCGCGGCTGGATTTGCGCAGCGCGGAACACGGCGGCGTCGTGGCGTGGCGACTACTACGACGCCATCGAGGCGGCGACCGCTGGCCTCGCTTATACCCAGGCCGGTACGGCTTCGCTGATCTCTGCCAGTGCCCTCGCGATCGACCAGGCCAGAGTAGGGAACACCGCAGGGGCGAATGCGGCGCTGCAAGTGGCGTTGGAGACCGCGGCTCGCCTGGAGGACACTCCACAGCCGGACACGCTCGCCGGGCCGTTCACATGCTCCTTCGAGCGCGCAGGGGGGTACTGGGCTGACGCCGCTCTGTTGACTGGCGATGCTGCCAAGTCCATCGAGTACGCCGCGACAGCCGTCGAGGGCTTTCAGCGGACAGTTCCGGCGTTGCGGAATCTGGGGTCGGAACGGATGGTCCGATGCCAGCAAATCAAGGCTTACGTCACCCTTGGCGATATCGACATGGCGGCAGTGCATCTCGCGGAGGTGGTAGAGATGACACCCTCAGAGCATCGGATGGGCCCACTGGTGCAGCGCGTCGACGAAATCGCCGGGCTCGCGCGGACGACAGCTGGGACATCTGCAGCGACGCTGGAGATCAGTGAGATAGCCGCCGAGTTCCGTGCCGATCTCGATGGACTGCCCGCATTAGCGGCGCAAGCCAATGGAGAATAGGGCGTGTGTCTGACTCGACCCGTGATCATTGGTGGTGGCGTCCGGGCTGGCGTATGGGCAGATCGTTCTACACCTGGCATGTGACGTTCGAGGAGAACTCGCCCGTCGGCGACCTCGTGGACCAGTTCGCACCTGTGCTCCAGCAGATCCCCACGATGCAGCCCGTGCCTCGGCGATGGCTACACATCACGGTGCAGGGGCTCGGGTTCACGGATGAGGTTGCCCGCGCCGACGTGGCTCGGATCGTCGCAGCCGCAGGAAAGTATCTACGCCAGCGGGATCCGCTCGATGCGGCGTTCGGACCGCCGGCCGCCGATCGGGAGACGATCGGGCTGCCCGTCGCGGCACCAGAGTTGGTGCAGATCCGCGCGGATCTGCAACGCGCCATCGGGGGGGTGTGGGGTACCGACAATGTCCCGGAACGAGCAGAGCGGTTCGGGGCGCATCTATCGCTGGCTTATTCCCCA
>CBJNFW010000001.1:0-151381 GCA_966435935.1 uncultured Nocardia sp. | reverse complement strand
CGCGAGGCGGACAGCCGCTGGGCGGCCTCCACCACGAACGCTCGTCGCCTTGCCCGCTCATCGGGGTCGTCGGCCTCGGCGCCGGTCATCATGGCGGCGAGCTGCGGGACGCTGAACCACCAGGCGGCAAGGCCGATGATCATGAACATGAGGTGGCCGGCGTCGATCCGGCCGTCGATGACGCCGTCGCGCTGGGCCTGCGCTGTCGCGTCGACCTTGCGGCTGTAGTGGGAGACGCGGGCGGCGGCGTTGACCGGTGGCGCCCCGCGTAGACCTTCCCATTGCAGCAGTCGGGCCAGTTCGGGGTGCTGGACGTAGTAGTCGAAGGTGCGCCCGGCGAACTCACCGAGGTTGTCGAAGCGCAGACCGTCCGGGGCCACGACGCGGGAGAGTTCCTCGAGTGCCTCGGTGAGCACCTCGTCGAAGAACGCGTCCTTGTCGCCGAAGTAGGCGTAGAGCCGCTCCTTGTTGACGCCGGCTCGGGCCGCGATTCGAGTCACGGTGGTGCCGTCGGGCCCGTGTTCGGCGAACTCGGCCGTCGCCGCCGCCCGCAACCGGTGGCGCGTCTCCTCAACGGTCCGCTTCACCAGCCCAAGGTAGCACCGTCGCCAACGTTGCCGTTGGTCACGGCCGGTGATAACCTTCGATTACCAACGCCAACGTTGGCGTTGGTAATCGAGATGGAGCGTTCTGATGAATCTCACCGAGACAACGGCGTACACGGACCGCGACGGCATCGTGGACGCGGTCACCCGGATCGTCGAGGGAATCGACTTCGGCAACGAGGATCTGCTGCGGTCGGCCTTCACCGAGGACGCCGTGTTCGACCTCGGCGGCATCGACCACAGCATCCACACATTCGAGCCGTACGTCGGCCGTGAGCGGGTCGTGCAGACCCTGATGCGGACAGTGGGCACGGCAATGGACACCTTCCACGCGCTGTCCAACATCCGGGTGTGGGTGGACGGCGACACCGCCGAGCTGACCTGCTACCTGATCGGACAGCACCACCGAACCGGCGAGGGGCCGTCGGTCGAATTCCAGGACCACTTGTTGCTGGGCAATCGGTTCGAGACCGACCTGGTCCGCGATCACGACCACGTGTGGCTGGTTCGCCACAACCGGGTCAGCTCACGCTGGTCGGTCGGGAACCCCGCGGCCGCCACGATCCCCACCGCAGAATGAGGCCCGTGCCCGGCGCCGACGCGCGGACACCAAGCAATACGACAATGCCCCCACGAGTGGAGATGTGGATATGCGTGCGATCGGCCTGACCGAGTTCGGCGGCCCCGAGGTGCTGGGAGTGATCGACCTGCCCGATCCCGTGCCCGGCCCCGGCCAGGTGCGCATCCGCGTGCACGCCGCTGCCGTCAACCCCACCGACACCATGCTGCGCGCCGGGCTGGCACGGGCCTGGTTCGAGGGCCGGCCCGGTCCGTACGTGCCGGGCATGGACGCCGCCGGCATAGTGGACGCGATCGGCCCGGACACCGACACCCCGCTCCGACCCGGGGATCCGGTCGCCGCGATAGTGCAAGCCTACGGCCCACGCGGCGGCGCCTACGCCGAACTCATCGTGGCGCCGGCGGAATCGGTGGTCCCGATCCCGGCCGGCGCGGACTTCCCGGCCGCGTCCACCCTGCTGATGAACGCCCTGACCGCTCGGCTCGCACTGGACCTGCTGGCCGTGCCGACCGGCGGCACCGTCGCGGTGACCGGAGCGGCCGGAGCGTTCGGCGGGTACACGGTGCAGCTGGCCAAGAGCGAGGGCTTGCGCGTGTTCGCCGATGCGTCGGCCGGTGACCGGCAACTGGTGGCCGAATTGGGCGCGGACGAGGTCGTGGCTCGGGGTGACGACGTCGCCGATCGGTTCCGCGCACTCGCGCCGGACGGGGTGGACGCCGTCGTCGACGGTGCGGCGCAGCACGCGCTGATCGTCGCGGCGGTCCGCGACGGCGGCGGCCTGGCCGTCGTTCGCGGCTGGGACGGCCCGGTCGACCGCGGCATCCACCTGCACAAGGTCTTGGTCACCGAGGTGGCCACCGACCATGCCCGCCTGCTTCGGTTGCGGGACCAGGCAAGCGCGGGCGTGTTGACGTTGCGTGTGGCCGACGTGCTCCCCGCCGGCCAGGCCGCCCAGGCGCATCGACGGCTGGCCGAGGGCGGCGTGCGCGGCCGCCTCGTGCTCGATCTCACCACCTTCTGAGGATTGCCGGAACCGCAGCGCCGCGGCCTTCACTGGCGCTCAGGAGCTGGAGGACCTTCACCAACAGGGCGGACAGTGGACAGGTAACAAACCCACAACATGAGTCGACGTTGAAGCCGATCGCATGGATGTGGGGTCGGTCGCCGAACTCGTTGGCGCGCCACATGTCTTGCGGTGCGCCCTTGGCCTTCGGGCGACCACGGTCGAGCCCTCTGAACGTCAGAGATCGAGAACCAGCTGGGGCGTATACGAGCGCGAGACGCACGGCAGCATCCGGTCACTCGCCGCTTGCTCTTCTTCGGTCAGCACGGAGTCACGATGGTCCGGGCGGCCGGCGAGGACAGCGGTCTCGCAGGTGCCGCAGGTGCCTTCCTCACATGAGGTGAGGATGTCGACACCTGCCTCGATCAGCACGTCCACGATGGAACGTCCGACAGGCACCACCAGATCGGCGCCCGTCGAGGCGATCCGTACGGTGAACGGCGTGTCCGCGCGCGGGGTCTGGACGTGTTTCGGCGAAAAACGCTCCGTTCGCAGTGGCATCCCGCGGGGTGGGCACGCCGCCTCGGCCGCGCGTATCAGGGGATACGGGCAGCAGAAACAGGAATGCGCCTGTGGATCGGCCTCATCGAGCGCGGAGTCGAGGTCGATCAGTCCGCACTCGTCGAAGGGGAGCAACCGAACCCGGCCACCGCCGAACTCCCGCAACTCGTCGCCGTAGGACATGGAAGCGCGAGTCCGGCCGCCGTAATGTAGCGACCAGTGTGCGCTCCCGACGGCAACCCGACGGATCATCGGCAACAGGGGCGTGATCCCGATTCCACCGGCCAGGAACAGATAGCGCGGTGCCGATCGCAACGGAAAGTGGTTGCGGGGACTGCTGATACCGATCCGGTCGCCCTCCCGGAGTCGCTCGTGTAACCACACCGATCCGCCGCGACCGCCCGTATCACGCAGGACAGCGATCCGGTAGCAGGTGTGATCCTCGGGGTCACCGCACAGCGAGTACTGGCGAACGATCCCGGCTCCGGTGATGACGTCGATGTGGGCGCCGGGTTCCCACAATGGCAGTTCCTCCCCGCCGGGCGGTCGCAGCTCGAACTCGACGACGTCGAGGGCAATCGTCTTTCGTCCCGCTACCACGACCTGGAGTTCTGCGGAATCGTTCATGCCGCGTCGCCCTCCGGCGTGAAGGCCACGGGCAAGGCGAAATGAGTCATCAGAGAACCACCGACCAACCCACTCTCGACGGGGTCGCCGTCGAGGCGCAGGTCCGGCAGCCGGTCGAGCAGGCGCCCGAGTGCGATCCGCAGCTCCGCTCGCGCGAGGTGCTGTCCTTGACAGACATGCGCCCCCGCACCGAAGCTGACGTGCCGATTCCGGGTCCGGTGGCGATCGAACTGCTCCGGCGCGTCGAACTCTCGCGGATCCCGGTTGGCCGCGGCGAGATCCAGCAGAACTCGATCCCCCTGGGCAAGTTCGCGGTCACCGACCTGGACAGGGCAGCGCAGCGTGCGCGCGAACAGCTGCAATGGGGTGGTCAACCGCAGGCTTTCCTCGATCACGCGCGGCAGCCCGCGGCGATCGGCCAGGAGTTCGTCACGCAGTCCGGGCACGGTCAGCACGTGGCGGATGAGGCCCGCGAGGGCCGAACCTGTCGAGTGATGGCCGCCGACGATGTAGGCCAGCATCAGTCCGGTGGCGCCCGCGTCGTCGATCGACTTGCCTTGCACGACACCACTGGCCATCTCGGTGAGCATGTCGGCACGAGGGTTCTCGCGGCGGTCGGCCAGCCAGCGCCGGGTGTGGGCGGAGAACTCGGCGAACCGCGCGGGAAACTCCTCCGACCCCATGGCCGCGAACAGCGCCGCCGCGATACCTCGGGCACGCACCGCTTCGGTTTGGTCGAGGCCGATCATCCGTCCGATCACGACAGCGGGTAGTGGCTCCGCGATCCGGTCCGCCAGGTCGGCCTTGCCGGCGGTCGCGAAGTCGTCGATCAGCAGGTCGACGACCTCGGTGATGACCGGTTCGAACGCCCGCACCGCGCGTGGGGTGAGCGGGCCGTCGAGGACCGTGCGCCACTCGGAGTGTTCGGGCTCGTCGAACTCCAGCGCGGGCACCGGAGGCAACAACCCGCTCGCTGGGATGTGCACGCCATCGGCCGAGGAGAACGCGTCCGCGTCGGTCAGCGCGGCACGGACGTTCTCGTAGCGTGTCAGGAAGTCGAACCCGCCGTACCGGTCGCTGTGCACCACCGGGCACGCTTCGCGCATCTGCGCGTGCGCCCGGCGGACATAGGTTGCCGACAGTGCCCGGTCGAGGTGGTCGAGGGCGGGAATTTCGTTTGTCATCATGGCTCCTTCGTCTGCTCTGACGTGCGCCGATTCTGGTGGGGACGGGCCATTCAGAACTCGGCCGTGAGCGTTTCGGCGATCTCTCGCAGACGGCGACGGTCGACCTTGCCGACCTGGCTGACCCGCGGCATCTCCGGCAACACGACGATCCGCTCGGGCCACTTGTATTTCGCGACCTCGAGCCGCTCGAAGTGGCCGCGAACCGCGGCGAGGTCGATCTCCAGCCCGTTTCGGGTCACGACGAAAGCGCAGGCTCGCTCGCCCAGCCGCTCGTCCGGCATCGCCACCAGGGCAGCCTCTGCGATCGCGTCGTGGGAGCAGAGGAGGAGTTCGACCTCCTCGGTGTTGATCTTCTCGCCGCCGCGGCTGATCATGTTTTTGATCCGGCCCTCGACGGTGTAGCACCGGACCCCGCCGATCGTCTGCTCGGCCATGAGGTCACCGGTCCGGTAGAACCCATCAGCGGTGAACGCCGCCCGATTGTGCTCGGCGGCATCGTAGTAACCGTGCAGGGTGTACGGGCCGCGAGCACACAGCTCACCCACCTCGCCGGGCGCCACCTCCACCTCGGTCCCGGGCTCGTACAGCCGGATCTCGTCTCCGGGCGAAATCGGCACCCCGACGCTCGCCACGCGGGCATCGAGCGGGAAATCCAACGGCGTTGTCAGACATAGTCCTTCGCTCATGCCGAAGATCTGCCCGCCCCAGATCCCTTGTGCTTCCAGCGACTCCATATGCCGGCGCGGCACTTTCTTGCCGCTGAACAGAACGCGCCGCAAAGCCGTAGCGGCGGCCAGGCCCGGGTCCAGCGGCAGGTCGAAGACGAAGGGCCCCAGCAGGGCGTCGGTCGCTTCGTTGCGGACCACGAGGTCGAGCGCGGCCGCGGCGTCGGGAGCTCCGAGCACGAGGGTTGCCCCTACGCTGTGCGGGCCCTGCAGGCCGATGATGACGCCCGCGTTGTGCACGATCGGCATCATGAACGCGACCCGGTCGCCAGGGGCCCATCCCATCGCACGGGCGAGGCTCGAACCGTAGTGCCAATAGGGGGCATGCAGGCACGGGATCACTTTGGGCACACCGGTGGTGCCACCGGAGAGCTGGAACACCGCGAGTGACTGCCTGCCGAGTCCGGCTTGGATTCGTTCGACGACCGCCCGGGCCTCGGCACTGTCGATGTCGGATCCCAGTTCGTCCATTTCCACGACGCGGGGGTCGTCGGCTGGTCCGTCGGACACCAGAACCGTGCGCTCGCGCCCCTCGGCCTGGGCCAGAGCGAAGCCTACGAGGTCGAAGCGGGGATCGCGGGCCGCGACGAGGTGCGCGACCGGGTTGGTCTGCCGTGCGATCTCGCCGATCTCGTGTCCGCGGTGCAGCGGCAGCGTGCACACCGGGATCAAACCTGCCTTGAGAAGGGCATACCACGCGATCACGGTGTTGGCGGTGTTGTGCACCTGCAGCAGGACCGCACCACCCGGCCGCAGCCCGAGGCGATGGAGCCCCGCGGCGCGTTGATCGGTGACCCGGTCCAGGTCCGCGAAGGACAAACGAATATCACCGCAGATCAGGGCATCTCGGTCGGCGTGGTCCTGCGCGACGACGTGCAGGTGCTCGGCGATCGTGAGCGATTCCCACAGGCCCTCACGGACGTAGCGGGCTTCCTCCTCGTCCGAGTAGCGGGCGATCTTTCCGGCTGTGCCGGGAGTCGGCGTCATTGCGTGTCTCTCTTCTTCCGGCGCGGTCGTCACCGCAGATCCCGCTCATAACCGAGGACGACGTCGCGGTTCTCCCGCCGGAACTCGCGGTAGGAGACTCGTCCCGTGCGCATCAGGTATTCGAGCGCGAACTTCGTCGGATGTGTGATGGTGCGCGACGGAAGCCCCTCGTACCAGGCGATACTGCGCCTGGCGGCAGCTTGGAACGCGTCCGCGACGGGCCTGCGCTCCCCCTCGAACGCTGCCAGTCCGACCTCGATGTCCCACCCCGCGTCGGTCAGCGCCCGCGTCAGGTAGACCGCGTCACGCATCGCGAACCGGGTACCGGAGCCGATGGAGGGGTGAACGGTGTGCAGGGCATCCCCGATCAGTACGAGGTTGCGGTGGGTCCACCGAGCGCAGCTGACGAACTTCGTCTGGAACCAGGGAGAGTGGTTGCTCCGCAATGGCATACCGTCCAGCGAGTCGGCGAACAACCGTTCGCACAGTGCACGGGACTCGTCCTCGGTCATACCGGCGAACCCGAGCCGGTCGAATGTCTCCTGGCCGACCTCGACGGTGAAGTTGCTCATCTCGGCAGAAAAGCGGGAGGCATGCACCATGAGCAGCCCGTGCTCGCTGTTCTGGAGGATGATCGACGGCGCATAGGATTTCGGGGTGCCGTACCAGGCCAGCCAGTTGGTCCCGAGTTCCACATTCGGTAGGAAGTGCTCGGCGAAACGCTCCCGCGTGCGGCTGTTGACGCCGTCGGCACCGACCACCAGATCCCAGTCGGCCAGCTCATCTTCCGTCACCACCGCGTCGCTATCGTGCTCAATGCGCACCCCGGCCTCGAGCGCGAATTTCTCGAGCGTGGCGAGAAGCGACCAGCGAGCGTTGAGATGGCTGCGGCCGACGTGGACCGGCACATCGGCGCCATCGAGGCTGAGAACCATCCGATCGTGTTCGGTACCCGCGGTAAGCGCGTCGATCACGTCGGGCGCGGCGGGACGCAGCGTGTTCGCGGCGCTTTCACTGAACGCCACGCCCCAGCCGTACGTCACGCCTTCCGGGTTCTGCTCCCTGACGTGAACCGTGGCGGTCGGAACCGCTCGTTTCGCGATGATCGAGAAGAAAAGGCCCGCGGGCCCACCGCCGATCACCAGGATCTTCAGAGACTTTCCCGACATCACTGTCCACCTCCCTGCCACGACACGACGTGGCGGGCGACGCGCTCACCCAGCGCTGACGCGGTCCGCAAGTCGCTGTCCCGCATGCCTTCGATGCCCTGGTCCGAATTGGACTGCGCCATGGCACCGGCGTAGGCGCCGAGCCGGTTGAGCGCGGAATCCGATCCTGTGCTTCGTCCGTTACCGTCCAGCAGCCCCAGTCCGACCCAGACCATTCCGTGCTGCATGGCGAAGAGCCAGAGCTGTGTGAGTGTGTTGAGTTTGTCCCCGGAGTGGCCGCTGGAGTTGGTGAAGCCCGCGGCGAGCTTGCCCTTCCACCCCTGGCTCAGCCAGATCTTCGCGCTGGCTTCCATGAACGTCTTGAAGACAGCTGAGCCGCTGCCCATGTAGGTCGGGGTGCCGAAGATCAGCGCGTCGCAGTCGTCGAGTTGTCGGGGATCGGCGGCGACCTCCTCGGCGAAATACAGCGCGACGTCGATACCCGGGAGCGACGCCGCGCCTTCTCCCACTGCCCTGGCCTGTGCGGCGGTGTGGCCGTAGCCACTGTCATACACGACTCCGATGGAGCCCATTTCCTTACCTCGTTCTCTGTGGTGGCACGATGGCGAAACGATCGGCCATCCAGCTTTCGATGTGGACGTTCGCGGCGGCGTACCCGGTCGGCTCCCCGTCCGCGAGAGGCTGTCCGAAGTGCTGGCCCCGCACGACATGTCGGGTCTTGTCCGCTGCGGCCAAGGTGTCGAACATCCGGGCACTGGCAAGCGGGAGCACGGCTTGGTCGCCACTGAACTCGAGATAGAGCGTCGGCAGCCGCACTCCAGCCGCGCACCGCATGAAGTCCGCGTTGGTGTGGTTCGCCGACCAGGTCGACAACCATGCGTCGGGAGTGGTGAGCCTGCCGAAGCCCACCAGGCCGTAATTGATCAGATCCGGGCGGCGACCGAACAGCGAACCGTAGTGCCTGTCGTTCGGATCGATCGACAGGTCGACGTAGCACGGATCGGCGTCGGTGCGGTATGTGGTGATGATCCTCGGCGCGAGGCTGGCTCGGCGGACGGCCGGGTCCTTGGTGCGGGCGTACCTCGCCCGGGCCCGCGAGGTCTCGGCGGCCAGTTCCACAGCGCGGGCGTCGATCCGGGCGATCCGCTCGTGCTGAGCCGCCCGGTACGCGCGGAGGAACTCCGCGCTGTAGCGACTCGGTTCCGGCGGCTCGGCGAACCCGTTGCTCGGTGAATACATGTTCAGCGCCGGATCCACCGACAGCGGGTCCGACTCGTCGGTGACCGACGGATCGATGCAGTGCAGCAGGACCTGCCCCTGGCCCGGGTGCGGTGCGAGGAAGATCGCGCCGTCCGGAAGCGGCATCCGCGCGCCGGCCAGTCCGATCGTCCGGCCTGCCGGAGTCACGTCCAGCCGCAACTCCGGTTCCAAGGACGCTTGCTCGATGTAGAACGCCGACAGCGTCCCACCCCCGGAATGACCGAAGGTCAACACCGCCTCGAACCCGTTGTCCCGCAGGAACACATGCCCGGCGGCCGCGTCCAGCAGCGCCTGCTCATGGACCAGCGCGATGTCGTTGTTCGGCGAGCGGGTGCCCTGGGTCCAGACCGAGACGCCGACGCGCAGGAGGAGCGGGATCATCGGATGGTGCGCGACCGACTGGCGCGGGTGCATGATCGTCACCACCGTCGTGGCGCCGTCGAGCGCGTGCAGCACTCCTTCGACCTTGGCGCCGTCGAAGGTGGTGAGCTGATGTACGGACGTCGTGACGCCGGGCGGCATCTGTGCCGTATGGATGTCCCGGCCCGCCCCCAGCCGATCCACCGCCAGCGGGCTCATCCTTGTGCACCGATCGGCTCGACCACCAGCTCCGACTTGTCCCACTGGCATATCCGGCCGTCCTGGACAGCAGCGACCGCGCTGTACCAGAGGGCGTTGCGACACCCCGTGGCATTGCGCTCGATGCGGATCGAACCGGCCGCAGCGATCTCGAGATAGGGCCCGCGCCGGCGGACGGTCACTTCGGGCTCCTTGACCGCGACCTCGGCCAGCGGACGGAAATCGTCGATGTCGAGGACGAAAAGGCTTGTCATGCGAACGTCACCAGCTCCGGCTCGCCCTCGTACCGCTCGGCGATCAGCTTCGCCTTGCGCGCGAAGAACTTCTCCAAGCTGGGCTCGGGTTCGTCGGTCACCTGCATGAGGGCATCGACGCTCAGGTTGGCGTCGATGTCGTCCTCGGTGGTGATCACGCGCAGTGGACGGGTGATCTCCATCAAATAGCCGTTGGGATCGGTGACGTAGATCGACTCCACCGTCTCGTGTCGCACCTGCAGTTCGCACGGCCAGTCGCTCTCGTCCAGCCGGCGCCGGTACTCCAGGAGATCCGTCTCGTCGTCCACGTGGATCGCGAGGTGGCGGGCGCGGTGAAGCAATTCCGGAAGCTCGGCGTCGCGGTAGGGCTCGACGCCGAAGTAGTAGAAGAAGGCCAGCCGGTCGCCGTTGCCGATGTCGAAGAAGAAGTGGATGAAATCCGGGTGGTCGCCGGGGCCCCACCCCAGCGCGCACGTTGCATGGACGACCGGGAAGCCGAGGACATCCCGGTAAAAGGTGATGGTCGCGCGTGGATCGAAGGTGGGGAAGGCCGCATGGTCGACGCCCCGCACCGTGTGCGCTAGCGGCCTGTGCTCGGGGGAGGTCATCCGCGTATTCCTCTCGAAGACGAACTGTGTGCGGAAAGCGTAGAACGGCTCTGTCGTTAGTGTCAATATTCTGACGTGTACGTCAGACACCCGTCACAAGTCGACGTAAAGTACTGATGCGTCAGAATTGTGACGTTGAGTTATCGACAGGCATCACGAAGGAGACGTGGGACATGACGAGGACACGGTTGGACTTCTCTGCCGGTGGGCGCAGCATCTGCGGAATCGCGACAGACGCCGGCGCCGCGGGGGCGCCGCTGGTCATCGCCCTGCACGGCGGTGGCTACAACAGCGGATACTTCGATGTGCCCGGCCACTCGCTGCTCGACGTCGGCAGCGCGGCGGGGTTTCCCATATTCGCGCTCGACCGTCCCGGCTACGGCAGCAGCGATCCGCTTCCCGAAGGTCAGCGGACCTTCGAAGACAGCGCCGCGGCCCTCTGTGCCGCGATCGGTGCGCTGTGGGCCGCCCACGGCGAGAACCGCCCTGGCGTGGTCTTGCTCGCACACTCCATCGGCGCGGCAATCGCGGTGCACATCGCCGCACATCGCCCGGAGTGGCCATTGCGCGGCATCTCGATACACGGGGTGAGCGATCGGTCTCCCGACTACATAGTCGATACCTGGCAGAAACTCCCGAGCGGACCGGTCGAGCTTCCGCCCGAGCAACTCCGCAACCTCTTGTACGGACCGGAGAGGACCGTCGACGTTGACGTCGTGGAGCTGGCGAAGGCTTCGGTGGAGCCCGTTTCTCGTGAGGAGATGCTCGAAATCGTCGGGAACTGGCCGGAGGACGTGACGAGACTGGCCGCGTCGGTCGTCGTCCCCGTGCAGTACACACTCGCCGAACACGACGGCCTGTGGACCGTCGACAAGGGCCGAGTGGCGAATTTCGCCGCGTACTTCACTTCCGCTCCCTGGGTGGACGCCGAGCTCCAGGCGGACGCCGGTCACAACCTGGACCATCATCGACTCTCCCGTGCGCTGCACCTTCGGCAATTGGCCTTCGCCTGGGAGTGCGCAACGCGCGCAACCGCGGTCGACGACTAGCATGATCCGACAACCGCAGAGGATGGCCGCGCGCCGCGACCTAGGACAGAGGGTGGAGATGGCAACCGCAGAGGGTTCCGAGGCGCCGAGACAGACCGGTGGGCGCCCGGAGACCCGACGAGGCACGGCACCCCGGCGCAAACTGCTCATGAGCGAGATCATCGATCAGGCCATGCGACTGTTCGCCGAACGCGGCTACGACGGAACCACTCTGCAGGACATCGCCGATGCGGTCGGGTTGAGCCGTCCCAACCTCTACAACTATGTGAAGAGCAAAGAAGAGTTGCTCGTCGCCATGGTGGAGGCGACGACGCAGAGCGCGGCGAATTCCTTGCGGGAGGTCCGACAGCGCACCGATCTCGACTCGGCCGAGAAGCTGCGCGCGCTCGTCCGCACCCTGGTCCTGAGTCGCGCCGAACAGCCGGCACAGTTCCGAACACTCGACCGCAGCGACCAGGCCTTGCCTCCGGAGATCGCGAAGAAACACCTCGACGGCCGGCGAACCGTTCTCCGCGAGGTCACGACTGTCATCGAAGAGGGAATCACCGGCGGCCGCTTCCGTCCAGTCGACGTTCGCATCACGGCACTGTCGATCATCGGCATGTGCAACTGGGTGGCCTGGTGGTTCCACCCGTCTCCGACGCACCCCGCCGAGCCGGTGGCCGAACAGATCGCGGACAACGCGGTCGCGATGGTGGCCCAAGAGCCCGGACGCACCCCGGATGCGCCGACCCCCCTCGACGCCGTGGCACTGATCCAGCAGGACCTCGACTTCCTGACCCGCCTCCTCAACGCAGAAGGCAGCTGGGCGACCCCACTCCGCGACGGCACGGCGCCGACACAGTCGAGATGAGATCCGACCATCCGCGGCTGTGCCCGGTCCGCAGATCAAGGATCGCGCACATCTTCCGCCCTCGGATCGACTGATTCTCATTACTTTTCGAGTGCAGGATGAAACAACGCGGCGTCCACCGCGCGCGCCAGACTGTCGATCGCACGCGACGCCTGCATGAGGACGAACCCGCCTTGCACGACGAACGCCGTGATCGCCTGGACCACAGAGTATTACGGGCTCGCTGTCGAGCAGATGCGCGTGCCGGGCGCCGGGGCGATGAGGACGTGCTGGCTCATATCAGTCCGGCGCACAGCGCCAACATCAACTTCTTCGGCGCGATCGAGGTCGACATCGAGGCCGAACTCGCAGCGCTGGGGCCGACCGGATAGGCCGCTGCGGGTACGCGACACCCTGTTCTGATCATGGTGACTACGCAGGTGCTTGTCGGGCGTTCTGCCGAGGGCCTCGATACGAACGCACGCTGCAGGTCGAAACCTTCTCGTTCGCGGCGGACCACCTGGTCACTTGTGAGTTCGGAGATGCTGTACGCGTTGCGTACCGCAACCGGTCCCGGCGGTGTTCACCACGGCACCGAGCCGGTGTCGTTGAAGTATCCGCCGGTGGGCCCGTTCTCCTCGAGAGTGGCCAGGCGCACGACGATGCGAGCGCCATCCGCGGCGGTGCGGGTCACACCGGGGAGACCTTTGGTGAAGTCGGTCGCACAGGGGCCGGGATCGGCCGCGTTGACCAGGATGGCTTCGGGAGCGAGGTGTTTGGCGTATTGGACGGTGATGTGGTTGAGAGCGGACTTCGACGGCGCGTAGCCGAGATTGGCGGACAGACCGGTGAAGTAGTCCTGCGGGTCGGTCATACGGGTCATCGAGCCGAGACCGGATGTGACGTTGACGATACGAGCGCGGGGAGAACGGCGCAGTAGGGGCAGCATCGCCTCGGTGACGGCGACGGTGCCGAAGACATTGGTGGCGAACACCGCACGAAGGGAGTCGAGATCGACCGATCCGGGCAGCTGACCCTGGCGGGCTCCGGAAATACCGGCGTTGTTCACCAGCACGTCCAAGCGGCCGTACTGCGCGTCGATCCACGCGGCCGCCGCGGCTGGATCATCGCCGCTGGTGACATCCAGTCCGACAGCTTGCGCGTCGATGCCATCGCCACACAACCGGGCGGCAGTGTGTTTGCCTTGATCGAGGTCGCGAGCGCCCACCAGGACGGTCATGCCGAGGCGACCCAATCCACCGGCGATCTCGTATCCGATTCCGCGATTGGCACCGGTGATCAGTGCGATCGATGCACGTTCTGTGTCCATGTCCCCAGCTCAGCACCGGATGGCCGTCGACACCAGGACCGAGTTGTTCTCGGTCGATACCCTGACGGAATGGATCTGCTCGAGACTCGGGACCTGGTCTATTTCGTGGCCGTCGCCGAGGAGCTGCATTTCGGGAGGGCCGCCCAGAAAGTGGGAATCGCCCAGCCGGCGCTGTCCCGCGCGATCGCGCGGTTGGAACGGCGCCTCGGGGTGACCCTGCTGTACCGCACCAGCCGCAACGTCGAACTCACCGCCGCCGGAAAAGTGCTGTGGCGGGAGGCAACTCGCGCGCTCGACGCTGTGGCCGGGGCTGCATGCCGTACGCGGCGCGCCGGCGTAGACGCACGCTTGGTGCTGGCCATGAAGGCCGGAACCGATGCTGGGTTGATCGACCGGATCCTGTGCAGCTTCCGCTCCGATCCGGCCGCGGTGCCCGTCGAGATCGTTCACAGTGTCGACCAGCGGATCGTCATGCTGCGCGACGGTCGCGCCGACCTGGCGCTGTTGCACCGCCCGAACAACGATCTCACCGGGCTGCAGACCCTCGACCTGATCACCGAAACCCAGATCGCGGTCCTCGCGCCCGACCACCTGCTGGCATCGCGGGCTGCCCTGTCCGTGTCCGACCTGATCGGCGAACCGATCGCCCGCTGGCCGGAAACAGCTCCCGGACCGGGAACCGACAACAGACCCTTGATCCGCGACACAGGGCAGTTCACCCACCTCGCCGCCACCCGCCGCGCAGTAGCGCTGCTTCCCGCATCCGCTGCGAGTCAGGTCCCACGCGGCCTGCCCTGCCTGCCCGTCTCGGACGCCGAACCGACCACGTCGGTCCTTGCGTGGCTACCGGAAACCGAGTCGCCGGCCCTGGACGCCTTTCTGCACCACGCCCGCGACATCGCATCCACAGCCGATCGCGACCAGACATCCCAGCGCGCCGTCGATGTCGCCACCACGGAGATCCGTCGCACGCCGCCGATCCGACCCACACGATCAACAACCGCCTGACCGAAATGGGCGTAAACGGTCGTTTCTGACCCAAAACTCGGCGCAGCCCATCGCGTTCGCGGAACCGCACCGCCTCCGGGCATCGCTGATTCGCGTCCAGCCCTGGGCACTATGGGATGTCTCGAGACATCACAACACCGACGCCCGGCTGAAACTCGGCGTTCGTGGCCGGATCGGGCACCGATGATTTTCGCGGTGTGCGCGCCTCTGTAGATGTAGGAGGTGATCGGCATGACCGCAACGGTCGTGATTCAGCATCAGGCACGCAGCCGATTTGAGAGGTTCGGACGGCTTTCCGCGGGTGGGTCGAGGTGAGTCCGGCGGAGCAGCCGCGTACGGCGGTGGTCACCGGTGCCAGCCGCGGCTTCGGAGCCGGGATCGCCGCTGCACTGATCGGCCAAGGGCATCGGGTTGTCGGTGTCGCGCGCACTGCCGACGCGCTGGCGCAGGTACACCGGAAACTGGGTTCGGCGTTCATCCCGGTGGCCGCGGACGCGACCGCCGCGGAGACGGCCACGTCGGTGATCGAGGAATACCGGCCCACATTGCTGGTGCTCAACGCGGGCGCGATTCCAGGTATCGGCCCGGTACACGAGCAGACATGGGAATCGTTCAGCCGTAACTGGCAGGTCGACACCCAACACGCATTCCACTGGATCGGTGCGGCCCTGCGGCACCCGTTGCCGCCGGGAAGCTTGGTCGTGGCGATATCCAGCGGCGCAGCGCTGGGCGGCTCGCCACTCAGTGGCGGATATTCGGGTGCGAAGGCAATGATCCGATTCCTCGCCGGATACGCCGCCGAAGAATCCCGCCGCGCCGGGCTCGGCATCGGCTTTGCCACCGTGCTGCCGCAACTGACGCCCGCCACCGCACTCGGTGCCGCCGGGGTGGCCGCCTACGCCGGCCGCCAGGGAATCGACACCGCCACCTTCGCGGCGGGATTCCAACCACTGCTCACCCCGGACCTCGTCGGATCCGAGGTCGCGCGGCTGTGCCAGACGCCAGGCAGCCACGACGAGCATCGGGTGTATCAGCTCAATGGCAATGGTCTTCACGCGCTGGCGTGAACTACAGGAAGAGAAGGTTATGTTGCTGGAAAACAAAAACATCGTCGTCTACGGCGCAGGCGGCGCGATCGGTAGCGCGGTGGCCCGCGCATTCGTCCACGAGGGTGCCAGAGCATTTCTGACCGGCCGTAATCGCGACAGCATCGAAGCGGTAGCGAAAGAAATCACGGCCGCCGGCGGCACGGCCGAGACCGCTGTGGTGGATGCACACGACGAGAAAGCGGTAACCGACCATCTGGCCGCGGTCGTCGCCGACGCGGGCAGCATCGACGTGTCGTTCAATGCGATCGGAATCTCCCCACAAGGATTGCAGGGAATCCCGTTCACCGACCTGCCGGTCGAGAACTTCCTGCGCCCGATCACAACCTATACCCGGGCTCATTTCGTCACCGCGAAATCCGCGGCACGACACATGATCACCCAACGATCAGGGGTGATCATGATGAACACCCCCGAACCGGCCCGATTGCCGATGCCTCTGGTGGGTGGGATGAGCGTTGGCTGGGCGGCCATGGAAGGTCTCAACCGGGCGCTGTCAGCGGAATGGGCACAGCACGGGATCCGTACGATCTGCCTGCGCACCACCGGCATGGCGGAGACACCGACCATCCACACCGTGTTCGGGTTGCACGCGGATGCGATCGGTATGGCGAAGGATCAATTGCTCGAGATGGAGGGTGCGATGACCCACCGCAAGCGATTGACCGCACTGGATGAACTCGCGCAAGCGGCGGTGTTGCTGGCCTCCGACCGGGCCTCGGCGATGACCGGCACCGTCGCCAATCTGACCGGCGGACTCATCGTCGACTAAACCCCATCCCGCCCGACCGTCACGACGCCGGCGGTCGGGCAGACCCCTATCGGAACCAGAGGAGCAATCAGTGAACGATCTACTCGCGACCGCGGTCGCCGCGCACGGCGGTCTGGACCGGTGGAACCAGATCAAGACGATCCGCGTTGACGCGGCCATCAGCGGCGCCTTCTGGCAGATGAAGGGAAAGGCAGACGCGATGAGTGATGTTCGCTTCGAGGTGGACACCACACGGCAGCAACTGACCATGGACTACCGCACTCAGGACCGACGTTCGCTGTTCGAGCCCGACCGGGTGGTGCTTCAGCGGCCCGACGGCACGGTGATCGGCACGCGCGAGGATCCGGAGCGGTCATTCGCCGGCCACGATTTCCAGAGCCCGTGGGACGACTTGCATCTGGCGTATTTCACCGGGGAAGCCCTGTGGACGTATATGAATACGCCGTTCTTGTTGACCTGGCCGGGGTTCGTGTGCGACGAGGTCGCCCCGATCGAGGTCGAGGGTGAAACGTGGCGGCGATTGAGCGTGACCTTTCCCGACGACATCAAGACCCACACCCGTCAGCAGGTGTTCTGCTTCGGCCCCGACGGGCTGCTGCGCCGCCACGATTTCACCATCGACATCGTCGACCCGGCCACTGAATCACAGCTTTACGCCACCGACTACCGCGAAATTGACGGCATCATCATCCCAGCCACCCGCCGGGCTCACACAATGATGGGCGACGACCAGATCGTCCTGGTCGCCATCGACATGGCCGATATCACCCTCTCGTGATCCGCCCTCTCCCAAGTTGAGGACATCACGATGAACAACGACACGCACCGACCCCGGTCGTCACACCGATGGAACGGGAGGCCGCGCGCGTGCGGCTGTTGGCGAAGGAGACAGATCTGACTCGCGCACGCGATGCTCTGGCCGCCGACCGCAGACGAATGCGGTGGCTGAAGATCGACCAGGAATACCTCTTCGATGGGCCGAACGGAACCGTCCGCCTGCTCGACCTGTTCGATGGGCGCCACGTTGAGTTCCCTCGACTTCACCGCACTCGGACGCCAGGAAGACTGGGAAGACTCTCCCGACGGCTCCCCTCGATTGCCGCGATTCTCGTGGCTGAAGCGACACGACGAATACGGCACGGCCCGGACGACCGCCAGGCCGGCAGCAAATCATCCCCATTCTTCAAGGAGCACAATGACGACGATCGCAGTATTCGGCGCCACCGGTTATACCGGTGGCAACATCGCGACCGAGGCGTCGGCTCGCGGACATCGGGTCGTTGCCATCGCACGCAATACGGACCCGCTGGCGAGCCGCAGCGATCTGGATGTCCGTCCGGGTACGCTGTTCGACGAGAATTTCGTGCGGGATGTCGCAACCGGCGCCGATGTGCTGGTGGTTGCCTTGCAGGCCCATGGCACGGGATTGGCCGAGTACATTCCGGCGTTGGGCCGGATCGTATCCGAGAATGGTGCGCGCCTCGGCCTCGTCGGCGGTGCGGGAAATCTGCGCGTCACGCAAGACGGGCCGCGCGTGCTCGATACCGCACTCTTCCCGGAGGAATTCCGGGAAGACGGCAATGCTCACGCTGCGGTGATGGCACAGTTGCGCGCGCTCCCGGAGGACGTGGACTGGTTCAGCCTGTCCCCGCCGGCCGTGTACAACGCGGGCAACCGCGGCGAGCGCACCGGCACCTTCAGAGTCGGAGACGATGTGCTGCTGGTCGACGCCGAGGGAACCTCGTACATCAGCGGTGAGGATTACGCCATCGCCTTCGTGGACGAGATCGAGAAGCCGACCCGGCACAGGACAGTATTCACCGTCGCCTATTGACACGAAAGAGGCCTTGTCCTCCCAGGCCGTCTATGCGGCCCGGAGGGAATCGATACGGCAGCGATGGTCATCTCGCCGTCGTATGCCTGGCGGATGGCTGTGCCGGGTTCGCCGCCGTGGCGGTGCAGGTGTGCGTGGCCGGCGTGGATGTGGATGGTGAGCTGGCGATCACCGCCGAGTGTGGACAGGTCCAGAGCGCGCCGGAATTGCCGGTGGGCGCGGTCGTCGCGGCCGGCGTCGTGGGCCATCCATCCGGCCATCTCGACGATTCCGGCCGCGGCGACGAAAACCTTGGGCGTGGGGTCGTCGCCGCTGAACAGTCGTGGGGCAAGGCGGGTGTTCCAGTAGTCCAGCACGGCGGAATGTCTAGGCCGATCGGTCTCGCCGAGCAGGCCGGTATGGAACTCGATGAACGCCGTCGCGTTCATGGTGCCCCTCATGCACCATGAACCGCAACGCCCGGTGCCTTCACTGCCTGCATTTGGTTTCGAGCATGGTCGAACCAGCCGGAGAGCCGATCCCGCGAACTCCGAATCCGCTGTCCGCCCAGAGACACTCGCCGGTTACCACGCGCGCTTCCGCGGAGGCCAGGTACGCGAAACCCGCTGCGTAGTCACTCGGTTCCGGAATGAAACCGAGCGGGATCACGTTTTCGGCGCCGGGGAGAACCGCATCGATCGGCTGCTGCCCGAGCGCGGCGAGGCCTTCCATCCGGGTCCGCGCGACCCCGATCGCCACCCCGTTGACCCGGACCTCGGGTGCGAATTCCCAGGCGAGCCCCCGCACGATCCCGAGGTCGGCATGTTTGGTCGAGACGTACAGCGCCCCGTCGTCCACCGCCCGGTAGCTGGCCAGCGAGCAGGAGAACACCATATTCCCGTTGGTGCGCAACAACTCCGGGACGGCCGCGCGTGCCCCGAGCAGGTAGCCCTTGACGTTGATCGCGTAGATCTCGTCGATCGCCGCCTCCAGTCGGTCCGCCGGGATCTCGCTGAGCAGGAGATTGCCGGCGCCCACACCGGCGTTGCCGACGAAAATATCGAGCTTGCCGAAGCTTTCGACGGCCTCGGCGACCGCGCGTCGATTATCCGCGAAGTTCTCGACCGACCCGATCGTCACGTGCACATCGGCGCCGAGGTCGGCGGCAAGAGCCTTCGCGCGGTCGACATCACGATCGAGCACTGCGACCCGCGCGCCTTCGGCAAGGAATTTTTCGACGACAGCCCGGCCTATACCGTTCGCGCCGCCGGTGACCAGTGCGACTTTGTCGTTCAGGATTGCCATTTCGTTCTTCCTTTCGAGCTGTTCTCCCGCGGACGATGTGGTCAGGCGTGAATCGCGCCGCCATTGATGTCGAGGACCGCCCCGGTGATGAATGCCCCCGCGTCGGACACGAGATAGGGGATGACGCCGGCGATCTCGGCGGGGCGGCCGAGCCTGCCGACCGGAATGCGGCCGGCCAGCGACTGCTCGGTCATCCGGTCGGACACGGCCAGGTAGTCCCGCAGATGTTCGGTGCCGATCGTGCCCGGGTTGACGACGTTGGCGGTCACCCCGGTGTGCGCTACCTCGGCGGCGAGCTGCCTGGTGAACCCGGCCAGCCCCGCTTTCGCCGCCGCGTACCCGATGGCGTTGCCGAGCTGCGGAGCGGATGCCACGATCGACCCGATGTTGACGATGCGTCCCCAGCCTCGCTCGATCATCGCCGGCAGCACGGCCTGGCACAGCAGGAACGGCACAGTCAGGTTGACGGCGAGCTGGTCGTTCCATTCGTCGAGCGTCGCGCTGAGGGTGTCCATCACCCGGGTGAATCCCCCGGCATTGTTGACCAGGATGTCCACTGTGGCCGCGGTCTCGAGCAGGTGCTCACGCCCGTGTGCGGTGGTCAGGTCGGCCGCGCACCCGCGCACCCGTCCCGGCGCTGTGGTGTCGAGCGTCCGAACCAGGTCTGCGACGCCGGCTTCACCCCGCCCGCACACGACGACGGTGGCACCGTGATCCAACAGCTCTCGCACGATCGCCGCGCCGATGCCCCGTCGTGAACCCGTGACGATGGCGGTCCTGCCGGTGAGATCCGGCCTGCTCATGCGCGACTCACCCGGCCGCCCGGCTTGGCGATGCCGCGGATCGACAGTCCGCTGTCGGCGGTGACGAGCGTGCCTGTCATGGCGGCCGATTCGGTGCGCGACGCGAGCATCGTGAACACTCCGTCGTAGGCGGAGACGGGCGCGATTTCCTGGGTGGGCAGCGCCCGCTCGGTGCCATCGAGGACCGAATCGGTCGCGACCTGGCCGAGCGAGGCGGTGGCACGCAGCCGGGTCGGGGCGACGCCGGGCGCCACCCCGTTCACGCGGACGTCCGGCGCGAGCTCGTACGCGAGCTGGCGGATCAGCCCGTGCACGGCATGTTTCGAAGCGGTGTAGAGGGAGCCGCCCCCGGCCGCGTTCGTACTCGCGAATGATCCGGTCAGGATCACGCTGCCGCGCGTTTCGATGAGCGATTCGAGGCAGGCGCGGACACCGAGCATCGGAGCGAGCACGTTGACCCCGAACAGCTCGCCGAACGCCGCGGGCAGGTCGGCACCCCGGATGTCCTCGAGCGGCTGGGCGTTGTCGGTGATTCCGGCATTGCCGACGAAGACGTCGATCCTGCCGAATCGGTCCAACGCCGCCTGTGCCGCGCCGCGGTTGCCTTCCCACGTAGCCACATCGGCGACGACCGGAACGACGGCCGTGCCCAGCTCGCCGGCGAGGTCCTCGACCCTGTCGGAGATGTCGACGGCGACGACCCGTGCGCCCTCGGCGACATACCGCGTGACCACCGAGCGGCCGATGCCGGCGCCGGCGCCGGTGAACACTACGACCTGGCCATCCAGTGCACCCATGAGTTCTCCTTCTATCCTCGTGTTTTCGTGATCGTTGCCCGGTTCACCGGCTGCCCGCACACACTCGGCCCGGTGTCTTCGCCGACCCGGTCTCGTGAACCCGAAGACCGGTCGTCCGACGGTCGGTGACCAGGTGGTGGTTCACGGTGCGCGCGCTGACGGTGCCGTCGGCATTCGACGTCGCCGTGCCCTGCGGAGACTCGAGAATGCGGTTGGAAATCTCCAGGGGTCCGATACGACCGGGCGCGAACAGCGCTTCGAAATTCACCAGTAATCCTGTTCTGTCGGAAATGGTTCCGTGGGCGCGACGGCCGAGGCCGCTGATGATTCAGTGGACGGCCGAGGGCACTTCGGCGCCGTCGACCCGCGCGACAGTTGCCGCGTCATCGGCCCGGCGGGTCAGCAGATAGGTCACCGTGTAGAGCACCACCGAAAGAACAAGGACGATCAGCTGTGCCGACTGCCTGGCGGCCGCCGACACCGATGGCACTTCCAGCAGCAGGATGCCGACGATCGAGGGCACGATCCACGCGATCAGGCCCCAGCCGATGCGCGGCATGCTCTCGTCGACCACCGGGCCGAACCGCCGGTCTCGCCTACTGAGCGCGAAATGCGTCAGAACCACACCGACCCATCCGATGACGAGCACGCCCTGCCAGTTCAGCGCAGTTTGCAGATAACTGAAGACATCGGTGAGCATCATGAGAAACACGACGACGGCGACGGCGGTCACCCAGACGAAGCGAGGCAGACGGACCGAGGTGACCGTGCTGAGGATCCGCTCGAAATTCGTGCTCGACTGGTAGTAGTTCAGGGTGTTCACCCGCGTCTGCGAGATGACGATGAACAGCAGGCCGATCCATCCCAGGCTGGCCAGAATAGCCTGCACCACACCGGTTTCCGAGGCCGGCTCGGTGGGCAGCACCAGCTGCACCAGATAGATGCCGGCGAAGCCGTTGAGGATGAACAGCAGCAGGTAGAACACCCATCCGAAGGTGACGACCTCGTGGAACCTCTCGTCCTCGCGCCGGGCGAATCGCGCAAAGTCGATCGTCGTCGGCATGGTGATGTAGATGCCCATGTAGAGCACGAAGCAGAGGATCCAGCCGGGAAACGAACGACCCTCGGCGGGAACGACTCCGGAGAAGCTGAGCCAGTGCGAGCCGTGGCCGAACTTCACGCCCGCCGCGATCAGGATGGAGACGAGACCGACGAGGTAGAACGGCAGCAGGACACCGTTGAGCTTGGCCATCCACGACTGGACGCTGCCCAGCATGAGCGGCAGCATCACGACGACGATCACGGCATACCACAGCCGGATGTCACCGTGCTTGACGTAGCTCCGGAAGGCGACCGCCAGGGTGCTCGACTCGAATATCGCGTAGTAGAGCACGGTGGCCGCAACGAGCAGGGCGGTGAGCAAAGATCCCCACCGTCCGAACAGGGATTTCGTCAATAGCGTCGAATTGACGCCGTGGCGAATTCCCAGTCGTGTCATCATGATGTTCGCCAGCGCGAACACCACGGTTGACAGCGCAATAGCAATCATCGCGTCGCGGGTTCCGTACAAACTCGCCGCGAGGGCGCCGTAGAACAGCCATACCATCGCCGAGAGCAGGGACCAGTACGACATGGTGACCTGCCAGCGGCCCAGTCGAGCGTTGGAAGGCACCGGGTGCGCGCCGTATTCTTTATCGGCAACGGAATGCTGCGCGGGCAGGGCCGGCATAACGCCTCCAGAATTTTCTAAAGTCCGGGTACGCATAGTTATACCCAAACTGTGTTCACAACTGTATACAATAAATAGTAGCGATTGAGATTTCGATACGGAGAGCTTCGGGCTATCGGTATATTCCTACCGGGGGTTGCAGGTTTCGCGAATGCATCAGCGCGGCGGCCAGCCGTTCTTCATTGCACCGCAGCCGCGGCGTGGCGGCGCATTCCTCCGATGCGCGGAGGTGTCTGGCCGCATACCGGTCACTTCGCCGCCCTGGCACTGCGGGGCCGTCGAACAATTTCATCAGCGACGAGACCCGCTGCGACGCCGGTCGCCATTTCGGCACGTCGGCACGAACCCGACGGGTGCACCGTCCACCTCGGATCCGCCGCCGAATGTCAACGTGAACCTCGGGTCCCGCGTGCCGGGAGTTCGGCATCGAGACTGAACCGGTCATCGGCGCACACCGCGTAGTCAAGTCGTCGCTCCAAAATGAATACACTTTTGTGTACAGTGCAGCATGCCTGGCCGATCGGGAATCCGCAATAGGGGATACGAGGCTGTGATGATCGCCTTGTCGACCCCGGCCGGACGCCGATCCGTCCGGTCGATCCGCTCTGGTACCACGCGCGGTGCGCCCCGAGCCGAAGACGACGACCTGACCATCCAGTGCGCCCATCACTTACTCCTTCCGATGTCCGGTGCGGTGCGGCACCGCATCGACTGTTTGTACACATAATTGGATACACTTATCCTCGGCGCGATGCCGTCCACGCCGGTGACCTTAGGATGATGTTGATGACTACCTCTGCTCGACAGCCCCGCGCCGGTACCACCGTCGATGCGCTGTACCAGACATTGCGGAAACGCATAATCACCGGTGCGTACGCACCGGGATGGCGGATGTCCCAGGAGCAGTTGGCCACCGAACTCGAGGTGAGTCGCACCCCCCTGCGCGAGGCACTGCAACGACTGGAGGCCGACGGCCTCGTCGTGGCACACGCCAACCGCGGTATGCACGTGGCCCCGCTGGTGAATTCCGAGACCGAGCAGAGCTATGCGCTGCGGGTTCTGCTCGAGCCTCCCACCGTGGGCGCGATCGTCGAACTGCTGAGCGACGACGATATCGGGCAGATGCGAAAGCATTTGGAGGACATGCGCACACACCGCGCGCACAGCCGCCGCTTCCAGGACGCACATCAGCTGTTCCATGATGTGGCGCTGGACCGTTACCCGTCGAATTTCGCGGACCTGACCCGATCGCTGCACACCATGATCTACCGCCATCAGAGCGTCTACCTTTCGCATGCCCGCACACCGGACGATTTCATCGACAGTGACCAGTTCTTTCTCGATGCCATCAGCAATCGCAACGCTGCCTCGGCTCGGCGGATAATGGAATTCCATCTGATCGACGCGGCACTGGGGCTGGTCCTCGATGCGGACCCCGATCACTGTTTCGATTCCCTGCTCGTGGCGATGCGCGGCCGCGACATCGTGATCGAACACGACGAGCGGGGCCGCGTCGAACGTCCCGCGCGGATCTACTGGATCGATTCCGATCCGGTGTTGCCGGATTTCGCCACCTCCAACCTGATCCTGATGGCGCCGCCGGATCGGTCCGCCTGATGATCGGCCCCGCGCGAACCACTCAGATGACGCGCGCGGTGAAGAACGCGGTATGGATCGCGTCGTACACCCGGCCCGGACGCAACGCCGAGCCGATCACGTGCACATCCATTCCGGCACTGCGCAATTCGTCGGCCAGCTCGTTCGACGCCGGAACCCGTCCAAGTGCCGTGACCACCGTGTCGGCGTGCAGTAGTTCGTCGCCGCCGGCGCTGCGGATCGCGACGCCGTCGGCGCTCACTTCGCTCACCCGTGCTCCGGTGCGAATCCGCACTCCGGCTCGTTGCAGGAACTGCGGCAGTTTCAGCACGTCATAGATCACCTCGTCCCCGGTGAGCAGCGAATCCTGTTGCTCCGCAACGGTGACCTCGGTATCGCTCATCTCCGCGACCCGCAGCGCGGTCTCGCACCCCTGCAGCCCACCGCCGATCACCACCACGCGCCCGTGCAGCGGCGTCTGCGCGCGCACGTGCGCCGCATGCACGTGCGGCACCTCCGCGGCGATCGGAAAGTCCGGTTCGCGCAGCGGTGCTCCGGTGGCGACGACCACCGCGTCCACGCCGCCGGCGACGAGTTCCGCGGCTGTGGCACGGGCCGGTACCACCGCGATGTCGCGGCGGCGTACCTCGTGCACGAGATGAGTCACCAAGGCCGCGATATCCTGTTTGACCGTGGACCCCAGCGCATGGGTGAGCAAGCCGCCGAGCTCACCGGGTTCGAACAGCCGCACCTCGTGCCCGCGGTCGCTCAGCACCGCCGCACTGCGCAGGCCGGCGGGTCCTCCGCCCACGACCGCGACCGATTTCCTGGTGCCGGACACGGTGATCGGGAAACGGCCCTCCTCGGTGACCGACGGGTTCACGGTGCAACCGACGGAACGCCCCTTGTCGACGCCCCGATGCAGACAACCGTCGTTGCAGCGGATACAGGGCACGATCTCGAGCGTCCGGCCCGCCTGCGCCTTGCGCGTCCAGTCCGGATCGGCGAGCATCGCGCGACCCAGTGACACGAAATCGGCGGAGCCGGAGGCGATGACGTCGTTGGCAATCTCCGGGGAGACCAGCGAACCCGAACCGATCACCGGAATCGACAGCTCGGGCCGGAATTTCTCCCAGCCCCAGCGGTGCGGTGCGCGGGTATTGAACCAGGGACTGACCTCCCACTCCATCGTGGCGTGGTGCCCACCGGAGGCGTGGATGACATCGACGCCGTGCGCTTCCAGTAGCCGGCACAGCTCCACGGTCTCCTCGATCGGAATACCGTCGGGCTCGTAGTCGGTCACCGAGACGCGCACGCTCAGGGGAAAGTCCCGCGGTACCGCGGCGCGGATGGCGTCGACGATCCGGACCAGGATCCGGGACCGGTTCGCGAAACTGCCGCCGTAGTCGTCGGTACGTGAATTCGTATGCGGCGAAAGGAAATTGGTGATCAAATACCCGTGACCGGCATGCACCTCGACCAGATCGAAACGGGCCTTCCAGGCTCGCAGTGCGGCCTGCGCGAACGCGGTGACGATATCGTCGATCTCGGCGACGGTCACCGGCTGCGGGATCACCCCGGCCACGGCTTCGACGTAATCCCAGGAACTGTCGGTGGCCGATTTGATCGGTGCCGTGCCGAGGAATTTCTGGCGGCCGCCGTGGGCCAGTTGCAGGCCGATCTTGGCGCCGGTGGCGTGCACCTCGTCGACGAGCCAGCCCCATCCGGCGATGTGCTCGTGCCGGCTCATTCCGGGCTGGTTGTGGATCGCCTTGCTGGCGTCGTCGTCGACGTAGGTGTATTCGGTCATGATCAGACCGACACCACCCTCACCGAGACGGCGATAGTGGTCGACGGTGCGCCGGCTGATCGTGCCGTCCATATTGGCGGTCGCGCTGCTGTTCGGTGATTTCACCACGCGATTGCGGAGCTCGACCGGGCCGATGCGGCCGGGCCGGAAGAGAGCATTGAAGCTCATGGGAATCTCGATTCGTAAGTGGGCTGGGGGAATTCGAGAAACGGGAACTCTGGGAATTCGGTACCTACGGGGCGAGCAGCGCGCCGGCACGCGGGACAACCGGGTCGAGGCCGAGGCTGCGCAGCAAGCGCCATGTTGTGGCCGCGGCCGCCGACAACACCGGTATGTCGAACTGCTGTTGCAGCTCATCGAGGATCGGCAGCGACGGCATCTGCACACAAGCGCTGATCACCAACGCCTCCGCGTCGGAGGTGTCGACAGTGCGGGCGTGTTCGAGCAGATTGCGCGGATCCAGGCGCCCGACGGCCAGATTGTCGGCGACCTCGAGGCTCAGCGAATCCACCACCTCGAAGCCCTCGTGCTCGATGTAGTCGCACACGGTCGCGGTCAGTGGCTTCAGGTACGGCGTGACGACGGCGATCTTGCGGACGTTCAGATGTGCCAGCGCCTCGGTCAGCGCGCCCGCGGAGGACAGCACCGGAATGTCTTCGCCGGCTTCTTCTTTCGCGATCTGCGCCAGTTTGGATTCCGAGACCGTGTGATAGCCGCGGCTCTGCGCCATGATCGCCACCAGGCAGGCGTAGGCCATCGCGTCGACGCGTGCGTCGGCGAGTTCGGCGGCGCAACGCAGCGAATCGCTGTCCATCCGCGTCAGCTGGTCCGGTGTCACGTGCTGCATGCGCATCCGCGAGGAATGGAAGGTGAACTGTTCCTCGGGCCGCACCTCGGCGCGCGCCCGCAGCATGGCCGGAATCTCCGTTTCCATGGTGGTGTTGGAGCTGGGCACGATCATGCCCACTCGTTTCGTCGTCATCGACTGGCTACCTTCGTCATCGAGTGGTGAAAGGGTCATTCGTCGGCCGCGCCCAGTCCTTCGGCGATCAGCCGGGTGAAGAACTCGGGCGCCTGCCCCGCGACGACCTCGAGGGCCATGGCGTCGAGCAGGATGTGCGCGCCCGTGCGCGGCACGTGGATCTCGAGGCGTTCCCCGTTGCGGGTCCACACCTTGCGGAATCGGACACCGGTGAATTCGTTTCCGACTCCGGACCATTCGCCGGCCCGGATCACCCCGGTCGGCAGATCGCGGGCATCCGGCTCACTCATCGCCCCACCTCCGCAGCGCGGCCCGAGAGGCGCAGTACGCGGGGATCGGCGTCGTACTCGCCCGCGCTGCGGCGACCGGCGAGAACGGGCAGGCCGGCGCGGGCCCGGGTGACGGCTTCGAGATCGAGTTCGACCACTCGCACCGCTTCCGGATCCTCTCCCAGATCCGCGAGGATCTCGCCCCACGGCGACACCACGAGCGCATGCCCGTAGGTGGCGAATGCGTCCGCGAATTCGGGGTCCGGCGAATGCACGGTCGCCGGCGCGACCACATAGGCCAGATTCTCGATCGCCCGCGCGCGCAACAGGGTGTGCCAGTGCGCGGCGCCGGTCGACTGCACGAACGCCGCCGGCACCAGCAGCACCTGCGCACCGGCTACGGCCAGTGCGCGAGACAGTTCGGGGAAGCGCACGTCGTAGCAGATGGTCAGGCCGATCCGGATCCCGTTGAGATCCAACAGGACCGGCACGGCGCCGGGCCGCTCCACCGTCGACGCCTCGAAGGACCGGCCGCCGATCCGGGCATCGAACAGGTGCATCTTGTCGTAGCGTCCGACCAGCTCGCCTGCGGCGTCGATCACCAGCGCCGAGTTGTAGGTCGCCTCGCCGGTACGATTCTTCATCCCGCCCAGCACCACCGCCACCCCGTGGGTGGCGGCGGCCCGGCGCAGCTGCCGGATCTCGGCGGCGTCCTCGTGCAGGGCCGCCTCGCGCATCTGCACATTGGTTCCCAGCATCAGGCCGTTCTCCGGCAGCGTCACCAGTTCTGCCCCGGCGGCCGCGGCCCGTCCGATCAGCCGCAGGGAGGTAGCCAGGTTGGCGGCGATATCGGCGGTCGCGTGCCACTGGGTCAGGCCCACCTTCAGCGTTCGCGCGGTCATGACACCTGCCCCGCCGCGACCGCCGCCGTGGTCTCGGTCCGCGCGCGGGCGAGATCCATGTTCACCACCGTCCAGCCGCCACCGGAGGCTTGCATCGGCTCGTAGGTGTACACGGTGCCGTGCACGCCGGGTCCGATCAGACCGAGCATGATCATCCAGTTCTGGATCTCGTACTGGCCGTGCTCGAGCAGCGGGTAGGGCTCCAGCGAGCACAGGTCCAGACCGCGCCCGGTCTCCAGCAGCTTCAGGATGTAGGTGTCGAATTCGACGTCCACGCCGCCGAAGTGCCCGGGATCCAGCCAGTGCGACAGGCCACCGGTGGCCAGGAACGCCACCTTCAGGCCCGAGCGCGTCACCACATCCCGCAGCGCCGCACCGAAGCGGCGCGCGTTGAACGGGGAGAAGCTGCGGTGCGGCTGGGTGATGATCGGGATCACCGGCAGATCCGGGCGCGGCAGCACCAGCCGTAGCGGCACGATCAGCCCGTGGTCGAGCTCGACGCGCTCGGCCTCTTCGACCTCGAGGCCCGCTGCGCGCACCGCGGCGGCCAATTCGCCTGCGAAATCAGGCATTCCGGTGAGGTTCAGATCGAGATCGCCGCGCTTGAAGAACTCCATCGAGCCGGTGTGGCCCGAGCCGGTGCCGATCACGTTGTGGCCGGTCTCGAAGCTTTGGAAATGGCAGTCGGCCGTCACCAGCACGACGTCGGGATCGGCGGCGATCAGATCGCGACGCAGGCGTTCGTAGCCGTCCAGCAAGCGCGCCACCGCATCGTCGGGATCGATCTCGGGGCGCGCCAGCAGATCCGGCACGTGGGAGCAGCCCCCGGCGAAGACCACACCGTCGGGTACGTCCGGATCGGGCCGTGGCAGCGTGTCGTCGACGATGAATCCGCCCTGGCTGGCGGCGTCACCCAGATCGTCGTTGAACCAGCGGCTCACCAGAATGGTCAGGCCGTCGTTGAGTCCAATGGCGCGCAACCGATCTCGGTTACCGGACAGAATGGTCTCGGCCCATTCCTGGTCGACGCCCAGCAGTTCCGGCGCGTGCGAGGGCTGCGCCTTGACCTGCTCGAGCAGTTCGGTGTCGCGGGCCATCGCCAGGACGGCCCATTCGATCGCGTTCTTGTCCACGGGCACTGTCCTCACTCCTGTTCGACGAGGGCGCCGTCGCGAACCACTGCCACACCGTCGATCTCGACGGTGCAGCCGCGCATCGGCACATCCAGGTGGGCGGGCGTCTCGCGGTCGGCGAACCGGTTGGAACCGGTCGACCACATGAAATTGCCTGCGGTGGAACGCAATTCCTGACCGTAGAGCGAGCGCGGGTCGTAGACGTCGAATGCCGACCACCGCGCGTGCGGCAGCACACCCCAGCCCATGTGGCTGGTGGCCCACACCTCGTCGTCGCCCCAGGCCCGGAAGTAGTCGTTGAGAACGTGCGCGTCGGTCCCGGCACCGGAGATCCTCGTGATGTAGCCCTTCTCGATCTCGATGGTGACCGTGTCCTGGACGTAGCGCTGCCAGGGGATCAGCGCGTCGCCGGGCTGCAATACGATGCGGCCCTCGGCCGTGCGGTCGTTCGGGAAGCAGGCGACGAAACCCGAAGGCCAGTGGTCCCAGCGGCCCGGCTCGTCGACATACCCCCACTGGTGGGTGATGGGCAGGTCGGTCCCGGAGATGTCGGCAGTCAGATCGGTGCCGGCGGCACTGGTCACGTGCAGCGTCGATCCGGCACGCAGCTTCCGGCCACCCGCCTCGACGGTCCTGCGCAAGTTCTCGTCGCCCATCAGGCGTTCCAGCACATCGTTCGGCTCGGCCACGAACAACATCCGCTTGCCGTTGCCGGTGATCCGGGTGCGCACATCGGAATGGATCAGCCCACCGACGGTGACGTCGACGACGAAATCGCACTCCCCCGCCGCTGCCAGCAGCGGCGCGACCTCGCGGCCGTCGGGCCGGTAGGGCGGCAGCATCGGATTGGACAGGCTGGACGCGTGCAGCACCAGCACACCGGCGCCCAGTTGTCGTGCCGCCGCGACGGCGGATTCGACGTACTCGGTCTTCTGTCCGAGTTCGGCGATCACCGCCACGGTCTCGCCGGCGTTCACCTTGCACAGGCGGAACTGTTCGACGAAGTTCTCGGTCAGGGTTTTCGGCATGATTACTTCCTTCTCGGTGACGAAATGTGTTCTCCGGACTGGCTTTTCACCTGGCCGGCGACTCAGTGCGCGGCACGCACGGCGCCGCCGTCGACCGACAGCGAGGTGCCGGTGATGAACGACGCGCGCGCCGACGCGAGGAATGCGACCGCATCGGCGATCTCACTCGCCTCCGCCCACCGCCCGGCCGGGATATCGGCGACGACGCGCGCGATCTCTTCTTCCACGGTGGTGCCGTTGCGATCGGACTTCATCTCGACGATCCCCTGCATCCGGTCGGTTCCGGTGGCGCCGGGCATGATCTGGTTCACCCGCACGCCCGCCGGAGCCAGTTCGCTCGCAAGGTTCTTGACGAACGCCGAGGCGGCCGACCGGTACGCCGCGGACAGCACCCCGCCCGAGGCGGGCTGGCGCACCCAGGTCGAGGACAGCAGAATGATCGCGCCGGCGCCCTTGTCGCGCATGACCCGACCCGCCGCGGTGGCGAGTTGGACCACCGGACGCAGCAGGGTGTCGTGGGCCGCGGCCCAGTCGTCCCATTCGGCGTCCAGCGCCGGCACGATCCGCGGCCCCGGGGTGTTGAGCACCACGACGTCCACCGCACCGTGGGCGGCCACCACGGTATCGACGAGGACCGCGGTGGCCTCGGCATCACCCAGGTCGTGGGCGAACGGCACAATGGACCCACTGCCGACGGTTTCGGGTTCGCCGGTCGCGCTGCGCGCGGCCGCGATCACCGTCATCCCTTCGGCGGCCAGCCGTTCAGCGGTTGCCCGGCCGATGCCGCGGGAGGCGGCCGTCACCAGCGCCACACCGTTTTCCAGACCCAGATACACAATGTCTCCTTCAGCTGATCGATCGTCGTGCGGCCGCGGCGCCCGGCCGGTGGGCCGGATTCAGATCTCGCGTATCGCGTGCCCGGCGCACAGCGAGATCACCCGCCGCACCAGCGTCTCGTCGGATTCCGCGACGCTGCCGTCGCCGACGGCCGCGGCATATCCCCAGTCATCGGAGCGAAAGACAGTGGGACACATGTCGAAACACGTCCCGTACCCGTCGCATTTGGTGTTGTCCACGATCACCCGCATACTCACCGCTCCTTCCGTGCGTCGCGGCGCGCGAGTTCTTCCACGCCGCTGCGAGCCAGCGCCGCCGCGCCGTCGATGAGGCCGCACACGCCGCGGCCGGGGAGGTCCGAACCCCAGCGGGTCAGGTCCGTCATATGCCGTGCGGCATCCTCACCACGCAGGATCTGCCGATACGCCCGCGCGATCGCCTTCGTGCCGGTGAAGCACGAACCGCATTGCAGAGCACTCTCGTTCTGGAACCAGACGGCGAGTTCGGCTGCCAGCGCGACCAGATCGTCGTCGGGCCCCAGTACCGTGATCGCGCCGCAGCCGAGACCGGTGCCCGCCGCACGCATCGCGTCGTAGCAGCATGACAGCGCACCCACGTCGCCGAGCGAGATGCCGTTGAACCAACCGCCGAGCAGCGCGCCCGTCATCGGCACAGCCCCACCACCGGCGACGGCAACCAGATCCGAAATCGTTGCGCCCAAAGGCATTTCGTAGACGCCGGGTGCCGCGACACGGCCGGTGACGGTGAACAGTGCGGTACCACGCGACGCCGCGGTACCCGCACGGGCGAATTCGGCGGCGCCGTAACGGCGAATCCACGCCGCGTGCGCGAAGGTCTCCACATTGCTCACCAGCGTCGGCAGACCGCGCACACCCACCTCGAACGGGCGAGGCGGCTTGCTGACCGGTTTCGCCGGGCGGCCGTTGATGGCGGCCACGACCGCGGACTCCTCGCCCGCCACATATCCCGGGGGCGCCTCGTGTACCCGCAGTACCACCCCCGGCGGAACCAGCCCTGCCGCAACGACTTCGGCGACAGCGGCATGGACCGATGCCAGCACCGCGGGCTCGGAGGCGTACACGACGGCCTCGCCGGATCCGGTGACGACCGCGGCCGTCAGTAGCCCGTCGAGCACCAGATACGGCCGGCGGGTGAGCAGCCATGCGTCCTTACCCGACGCGGGTTCACCCTCGTGGCCGTTGGCGACGACCACACTGTCCGGACTCGCGGCCACCGCCGACCATTTGCGGTAGGCGGGGAATCCGGCGCCGCCGCGACCGCGCAGACCCGAGCGAGCCAACTCGGCCAGGAATTGCCCGGATTCGAGCGTGGGGCCGAAGAATCCGAGTTCCCGCTCGTCGGCGAGCCCCCAGCCGGAAGATTCGACGCCGGGCACCACCAGCCTGCCCGGCGGATCCCCCGCCACGCGGGCCGGAGTATCGAGGCTCGGCGCGAGGTGCAGCGCTGATCGGAGAGCAGTGGTCATAGCAGCCCCTCGAGGATCGCGTGTGCGGTGGCGAGTGGAATCACGTCGCCGTATTTGGCGTCGATGTCGAGCAGTGCGGCCCGGTGCGGTGCCTCCTCGCGGTCGCCCACGCACTCCCGGACGACGAAGGCGGGCAGGTCGGCCGCGCAGGCGTCGACCACGGTGGCGCGAACGCAGCCGGAGGTCGTCGCGCCGGTGACGAGTACCGTGTCGACGCCGGCGGCGGCGAACTGTCGTGCCAGATCGGTGCCGGAGAACGCGGAGGCCGCTTGCTTGACCACCAGCGGGTCATCGTCGCGCCGGCCGAGCCGGTGATCGATCCGCACACTGCGCTCACCGGTTCGCAGTCCCCGCATCGCGGGCATCTTGCGCAACCAGGTTCCGGCGGTGCCGTCGCCGTCCACCGGGAAGGCGATGGTTGTGAAGTAGACCGGCACGTCGTGCTCGTGCGCGGCGTCCACCAGTACCCGGGTCGCGGTGACAACCGCCTCCATCTCGAAGCCCGGACCGTACTGCGCCTCGGTGAATCCGTACTGCAGATCGACCACGACCAGCGCGGGATGTGTTCCGGGAGTGAGTGTTCCGAGCAGGCCGCCCTCCCGGTACCGGGACCGGACCTGCTCGTCCGCCGGCACGGCGTCCGTGCCGCTCACAACTCGCGCTCCGGCCACTGGCCCGGTTCGGCGCGCATCAGGTCCGCGTAGTAGGCGTACATATTGCGCTGGACGCCCTCCTCGTAGCGGGTCCAGTAGACCTTTCCGGGTCCGGGCCAGTCCTGCACCGGATGAGCCATGCCAACACCCGGCATTCCCATCTCGTAGTTCAATTCGAAGTCCAGCAACTCCGCCGCGACCGAACGACCGGTGCGCCCGACCGTGATCCACGGTTCGGTGTCGTCCATCTCGAAGGCGCCGCCGAGGGAGAAGGTGCCGAGTCCGGCACGGTAGGCGCGGTCCTTCTGCTCGGGCGTCATGTTCTTGTAGCCGAGGAACCAGTTCCACATCTCGACCTGACCGGGCCCCTTCGGCTGCCAGCACCGCACGGTCAGCACACCGGTCGGCGCATGGGTGGCGCCGTCCTCGGTCATCGGCAGCGCCAGAATGGAGAAGTTGGGGAAGACGTTTCCGACGAAAACCCGCGAGCGGCGAGCCACCTCGAGCTGGTGGGCGGAAATGTTGGCGGTGTCGAAATTCTCCGCGAGCGATTCCGGGAATCCGAAGAACTTCGGCCCGGGTTCATCGGCGTCCTCGGCCATCGAGAACGACAGCGAATGTCCGGGCGAGGCCTGGATGTGGTAGCCCATCATGTTCTCGCTGAACGGCACTGGGAAGGCGCCGATCGCATAGACCGACTTGTGCAGTGTGCCGAGGTGGTAGTCGTCGCCGGAGAAATTTTCCGCGCCGGATTTCCAGTTGGCGTCGAGGACGAAACGCTGCGGCTTGCCCAGCACTTCCACACCGTCTTTGTCGAGGCCGAACAACAGGTCCATGTACCACGCCATACCGCCGAGATACTCCCGCAACGGCGGCGCGCCGGGGTCGAGCGTCGCGAAGATCAGGCCGTGGAAGGATTCCACCTGCGCCGCTTTCGCCAGGCCGTTGTCCGCCTTGCTCATGGTGCCGAAGGCGTTCTTCCACAGCGGCGCACCGACCAGACTGCCGTCCGAGGAGTAGGTCCAGCCGTGGTACGGGCAGCGGAAGTGCGAGGTGTTGCCGGAGTCGGCCCGGCAGATCTGGACGCCGCGGTGTTTGCAGGCGTCGAACAGGACGTGGATGTCGCCGTTCTCGTCTCGGGTCACGACGAACGAATCCTCCCCGATCCGGCGCACGACATAATCGCCGTTCGCCTCGATCTCGGATTCGTGCGCCATATAGACCCAGGCCCGGCCGAATATCTTGCGCAGCTCCGCCTGATGCACCTCGGCATTTCCGAAAATACTTGCGGGGATCCGCCCCTCGGACAGTCCCGATTCGATCCGATCCATCAAGGTCCGGACCCGCGGCGACAGTGAGGGTTCTCGTATCGCGGTCATAGGTGTGTAACTCCTGGGCTGAAATCGAGCGAACGATCTGGCGAACGAGGTCGCTCAGAAGAAAAGAGACAGATTGTGGGTGCCGATCACCGTCAGGTCCAGATAGACCACGCGGTGCAGCAATCTGAGCCCCCCGTCTTCGCGGCGAAGCACATCGCGGCGCTCACCCGAAAGCATCTGGGGAGCGGTCTGGTCCTGGCGCGTGCGGTAGATGAGGGTATTGCTGCGCCCGATGATCAGGTCGGCATCGCCGCTGTCGTGCTCGAGCACTCGAATGTTGGAAACGAAGTGCCGCACCCGTGACGGCGGATCCTCGGCCCACGCGTATTCGGTCTCACCGCGCGCAACTCGCGATTCGAGCGAACCCAGGTTCTCGTTCATATGGTATGAGACGTCCGAGAAGCCGAAACCGCGTGCCCGCTCTACGGTTTCACGGATCGGCACCTGGTACTGGATATCGCGGCTGACCAGGTCGGTCAACCACTGCCGCTCGTTCAGGTCGTCGAGCAGTTCCGCCTCGTAGAAGTAGAAATCGACAACCTCCGCATAGCGCGGGTCGTTCGATGCGAGTCGGCGCCGCGGCACCGTCCGCTGCTGGGTCATGCGATCCCCTCAAAGTGTATACACTTCTGGATGCAGATCAGTGTGACGGAAGATTCACCCCCGCGCAAGGGTTGAACTACAACTGGTTACTTGCGCGCAACATTCGCGCCGGAGCGCCAGCGACTCTGGCGACGTACGCGCAGGTCGGATTTGTATGCGTCGAGTGCGCTGACGCGGTATCTGGTGCGGTTGTTGACCTGACCAGTAGCTCGTCGGCCGATGCAGCGCGAGCGAAGCGGCGTGCGGTGCCGCGGGCCAGGCCGAACTCGCGGCAGATAGCGCGAATGCTGGCACCCTGGTCCAGCAGGGCGTGGACCTCGGTCCATCGCCGGCGGGTGCGCACCGCGGTGCGATCGTTGCGCTGCGCTGGTTGCACAGCCCTCTGGAAGTATTTGCGCGGCAACATCATTGATGTCGGGCCGCTACGCCGGTTCGGGTTCGGCAACGGCGGCAAGCAGGCTCGCGCGAGGACGGGCCACGGTGCGTTCGATCGCCTCGCCGAGATTGTGCCGGACGGCACTCAGGTGCCCGCCTGGAGCCGGTCGACCTAGCTCCGTGCGGCGGAATGCCGGGGACCAGGACGCGGTCGGTGATCACCGCGTCCAGGTGCCGTCGCAGTGGGATGCCACCGAACCGTGCAGTTACGGACGATTCGAAGTCACCTGTGGGGCGGTCTCGTAATCTGGTCTCGCTCGGGAGCGGTGCGGACTACAGATGGCGAGTCCCCGCTGAATGTCGTTGCCTTGGATAGCAATTCGTGTATGAATGCATGTAGAGCAGGCAGTCGGGGGCCCTGTGGTTCGGCCGAAGAGGAACCCCGAGATGGCCTCGACAAGATCTCTGGCGCAGGGGTGTGTGTGAACCTCGCGAAGATCAGCGCTACGGCCGATACACCCAGTCAGCGACCACGCGGGCATCGAAACCGAGGCGCTTGTGAAATGCGATGAGCCCCGATTGTTCGGTGAGGTGATGGCCTCGGGGACGACCGCGCCCTGTCGCCGCACGTGCGATGCACCCCGCGTCGATCCTCCTGATGCCTCAGTCGTCCTGCGGGGTCGCTGATTCGTGCCAGCGGTGCAGCAACAGCCACTCGATCAGCGTGACGAGGCCGAAAAGGACGAGGGCGATCACGCTCGCGACGATGACTGCGGCGAACAGCTGCGGAGTCTGCAGTTGGTTCGCGTACCGGGTGATCGCGTAGCCGAGGCCGCCGGCGCCGCCTCCGATGCCCGCGGCGAACTCGCCGACGATGGCGCCGATCGCGGCCGAACTGGCGCCTATCTTCAGTCCGGTCATGATCTGCGGCACGGCGTGCGGGATCCGCAGGGAGAACAGCTGAGTGCGCGGCGGCGCCCCGGCCATCCGGTACAGCTGTACCAGGTTCCGGTCGGTCGAGCGCAGTCCCTGGAGCGTGTTCGCCGCGACGGGGAACACCGCCAGCATGGCCGCGATGATGATGTTCGTCGCATTGCCCGCGCCGAACCAGACCACGAAGATCGGCGCGACCGCGATGATCGGCACGGTCTGCAGGATCACCAGGTAGGGGTAGACACCGAGCTCCGCGACACGCCACCGCGCCATGACGAGTGCCACGGCGAAACCACTGACCGCGGCGAGCAGGAATCCGAGATATGCCTCCTTGATCGTGACGATCGCCGGCTCGACGAGGTCGCTCGCGCCGGTTCGCAGCGCATCGAGGACGTCGAGGGGCCCGGGCACGAGATAGGCCGGTTGTCCGGTCGCCTTGACCGCGAGCTGCCACAGGGCGACCGCCACGACCGCGAACACCACCGGGATCCCGATGCGGGCCAGCTGTTTGGCCCGGCTGCGCCGCGGCGGCCGCACCAGCTCCCGGTCGTCGGCGACGTCAGGGTATTCCGCCGCCGGTTCCATCACGGTCACGGCGGCGGCCGGATTCTCTTGCGCTACATGGACAGAGCGTGTCATCGAACCATTCCTCTAATGCGTACCGGCGAGCATGCCGGCGATCTCACGTTCCATCTCGGCCAGCGCGTCACGGTCACGCGGCGCCGCGGGGTCGGCCGTTGGGGGGCTCGGGGACGTCAGGACCTGCTCGACCCGGCCCGGATGGGCGGCCATCACGACCACACGGTGAGCGATGTTCACCGCTTCGGTGATGGAGTGGGTGATGAACAGGGCCGAGAAGTCCTGCAACCGCCACAGATCGAGCAGCACGTCGGACATGTGCGCGCGGGTGAACTCGTCCAGGGCCGCGAACGGCTCGTCGAAGTACATGATCTTCGGTGCGCTCGTGATCGCCCTCGCCAGCGAGACCCGCATCTTCATCCCGCCGGACAGCTGCCGGGGCAGCGCACTCGCGAAGTCCGTCAGTCCGACCGTCTCGATCGCCTGCCGCGCGGCCGAACGGCGTTGCTGCTTCGGCATTTTCTTCAGCTTCGCGACGAGCTCGACGTTGCTCCGGACGTTGCGCCACGCCAGCAACGTCGGATCCTGGAACACGTACGCCTGCTCGGTGGCGTGCCGGGTGAGCGTGCCGCGGCTGACCTCGGTGAGCCCGGCGGCCATGCGCAGCACGGTCGTCTTGCCGCACCCGGAGGGGCCCACGATGGACACGATCTCGCCGGTGCTCACCGTGAGGTCCAGGGGCGTGATCGCGTGGTAACCGTTGCGGAAGACCTTCTCCACCCCGCGGAACTCGAGCATCGGGGCCCGTTCGCGCGTCCCGGAGGTCGTCGTCGTCTCGGTGGCGCTGGTCGTCATCGGTACGTGATGGGGTCGTAGGAACCGCTCGGGGCGGCCGGTTGCTCGGCGGCGGGGGCCAGGTTGCCGGTCACGTCGAAGTCCGCGACGTCGTCGACCGAAATCGACTTCTTCACGACACCGAGCGTTCGCATCTGGTCGATCAACGCCTGCCAACGTTCCCGGTTCATCGCGCCGATCCGCCGCGCGCCGTCGCCCGCCAGGATGTACTTGCGCTGCGCGTCCCATTCGAACCACACCAGCGCGGCGTCCAAGGTTTTGTCGACGTCCTTGGTCAGGTGGGCGTTGACGTCCGTGGCGACCTCGACGTCACCGACGTAGTCACGCCAGCCCTGGTTGCTCGCGGACACGAACTTCTTCACGATGTCCGGCTGAGTCTTCAGGAAGTTGTCCGTGACGTAGGTGACCGTGTTGTACGGGTTGAAGCCGATGTCGGAGAACGGGAGGAACTTCACCGCCGCACCCTGCTCATGGGCGACGTACGGCTCGTTCGAGGCGATGCCCTGCTGGACGAGCTTGTCGTCGTGCAGGAAGTTGGCCAGGCTGCCGGTGTACTGCTGCTGGGCGAAGGTGATGCCGAGCGTCTTCTTCGCCCACTCCGGGCCCAGCACACCCGGCGAGTTGAGCCACGTCATGCCCGCGGTGTCTTTCAGGCTGCCGATGCCGGTGTCCGCGTGCACCATCATGCCGGTGGCGCTGTCCTGCATGATCGCGTTGACGGCCTTCAGGGGGATCCCTTGTTCGCGGGCAGCGACGATCTCGTTGGATCCGGAGCCGGTGATGCCGAACTGCACTTTGCCACTCGCGACCAACTGCGTTCCCGAGACCTGCGGGCCGCCCGGTTCGATCGTGACGTCCAAGCCCGCGGTCTTGTAGTAGCCGAGTTGCTGTGCGGCGTAGAACCCGCCGCTCTCGGCGGTGGGCAACCAGCCCAGAACGACCGTGACCTTGGTCAGCCCGTCCGCGCTCTCGGCAAGGGTGCTCGCCGTGCTCGAACAGCCCGTCAGGACGAGTGCCGTGGTGACCGCGACAGCGGCGAGGCCACGCAATCTGGTGAGTATCTTCGACAAGGTGATCTCCTCGGTGGGATGGTGAACTCGACGCCTGGCCCGGCTGGCGGCCGGCGGCGGAGTGGGTGAACTTCGTTCGGGCTCAAGGTAAGACGACGGTGTAACGCGATCGTTCGGCATCAATTGCACCGATGTTTCACACCGACCGGTTCGGTTACTTCCCGGGTCAGCTCGCGAGCGCGAGCGCTGGATTGACGATGGTCAGCTCGTCGAACTGTTGCTCGTCCACACCGCGAGCCAGCAGGCGAGGGCGGATGTTGCTGGACAGGTGGCTCAGTCCCCAACCGCCGTAGTGGGTGAACTGCGGTTTCATCGCGATGTCGTGGCTCACCAGCAGCCGGCCGCCGAAACCGGCGTCCAGCAGGGACAGCAACAGGTCGATGCGATGGTGGTCGAACGATCGCGGCGGATACTCCGCACCCCTGCGCGCGGAGCTGGCCCACTGTTCCATTCCCCAGGTGTCGAGCTCGACCCAGCAGCCACGCCGGGCGACCTCGAAGGCGAATTCCGGTTCCGGGCGCTCGTCGCAGTGGCTGATGATCAGCTTGGCCGGATCCACGCCCAGGGCCAGTACCTCGTCGATCACCGGCAGCGTCGCGAGTGGATCGGGGTAGATCGTGCGGTGGATGTTCAATGCCAGTCCGGATTCGAGCTGAGCCAGCGCCGCGCCGCGGACCACCTTGCGCTCCTGCTCGGTAGCCGGATTGCCGGTGCCGATCTCGCCGATGACACCGGGACGCACGCCGGTCGCGCCGGCGCCGTCGTTGATCTCCTCGAGCAGCACATCCCGGATCACCTCGGCCGAGCAGTGGCGCACGTACGGCGAATGTGAGTGCTCGACGTACTCCCCGCACCCCATCACGACCGTGACCCCGGTCAGTTCGGCCAGCGCGCGCAACGCCTGCGGATCTCTGCCGTAACCGGGGATGCCCAGATCGACGACCGTGCTTCCGCCCACGGCCGCGAAACCGGCCAGCTCCTCCCGCGCGACGTCGAAGTCGAGTTGCCGCATCGCCGACCGGTACGAGAACGGCTCCAGCTGAACCGCTCCGTGCAGCTCCGCCCGGTAGGGCTGGGTGTACTTCGCCAGCGAATCCGCATCGGACGGGTAGATCCACTGCGTACCCGCGTTCGCGATCAGATGCTCGTGCGGCAGCGTCACGCCCAGGGCGGTAGCCGCCACCGGGCCGGTCACGCTCATCACGGTCTTCCCGTTCAGCACCGCGCTCATGCGACCGCTCCGGACCGCACCGATGCCTCGACCGGGATGCCCGCGCGACGCCGCACCTCGGCAATCAGCTCGGCCTGCTCGGCGGACGCGGTGAGGGCATTCTGCCTGCCGGTGACCGGGGCGAGCAGGCATCCCGCCACGCCGTCGGTCTCGTGCAGCTCCCGCACGGTCTCGGCGGCGATGTCGAGTCCGGTGTCCTGCGGATCCTTGGCGTGGCGCAACCGTTCGAGGATCTGTTCGGGAATCGAGAATCCGCGCAGCCCGGCGTTCACCGCCCGCGCGATCGGCTCGCTCGGCATGATCGCGACACCGCCGAGCAGCGCGAAGGGACGCTCGTCGCCGCGCAGGTCGTTGACCCCGGCGATGAACTCCCGCCAGCGGGGCAGGTCGAAAATATGTTGCGTGACAATGAAATCCGCGCCCGCACGCACCTTGCGCAGGACCTGCCGCGGGCGGTCGCCCAGGGGTGGCGCGAACGGGTGGGCCACGCTGCCGAGGTGCAGATCGGGTTTGACCTCCACCGCCCGGCCGTTGTCGAATCGGCCTTCGGTGCGCAGCCGGTCGGCGATCGCCAGCAGGCGCGGACTGTCCAGATCGAACACCGCTGTCGCCGAGGGTGAGTCACCGACCAGAACGTGGTTGCCGGTGACCAGCAAGGCATCCCGGACGCCGAGGCTGGCCGCGCCCAGCAGGTCTCCCTGCAAGGCGATCCGATTGCGGTCGCGGCAGCCGAAGGTGGGCATCACCTCGAGTCCGGCCGCCTTCAGATGCGCCACCGCCGCGATGTTTCCCATGTGCACGTTGGCGCCGGAGTGATCGGTGACCGACACGATGTCCGCGACGTCCGACACCACGCGGGCCGCTTCGACGAACGCGCTCGCATCGGCGCTGTCCGCGCCGTTCACCTCGGCGATCACGGCGAACCGTCCCGAGTCCAGGTGCTGTTTGAACCGGCTGCCCGCACCGGTGTGGCCCGGTACGGAAAGATTCGCCAGGAACGCGGTTTCGTCCGCCGCACGCCGCGCCGCCAGGCCGGGATCGAGGAACACGCACGTGCTTTCCGGCGCGGTCTCGCAGCCGCCGTCTGCGAAAACCCCGCCGCAGGGACCGATTTTCATGGATTTGGGACAGTTATAGTGAACGGGCAGCGCGGTCTGCATGGTTGTCCTCGATTCGGATTGTGGAGAGTTCAGCGGAATGGCTGCGTCGTCAGGGCGGGTTGGAGTGGCGGTCCCGGCAGCGGACCGGGATGAAGGATGGATCGGCGGCGCGTGGCACGCGGTCGACCGCCTCACCGCGACCGGGCTGGACGTCGAGGCCGCGATCGGCGACATTCCTCGCGGATGGCTCGGCCCTACCGCACCCGATGTCGTTGTGCTGCACGGCATCCAGTACTGCGACGGGGCACTCGAACTGCTCGGTGCGACGGAGAGCGCCGTCCGGTCGGTGATCCTGAGCGACGTCCCGCTGGAGTACACCGACGGGGCAGCGGAGCCGCCGCCCGGCCTCACTCTCGTGGACTGGCGCTGGTGGGTGGGCGCGGAGCACGCGGGCCGGGCCGCGGCAACGGAGACGGCGGGGCCGATCGGTTTCGTCGCGGGGCCCGCGGTGCCGACACAGCGGCGAACGGCGGCCGCTTTCGTCCGAGGCGTGTCCGAGGTGGACGAGCGGCGGCAGGTCGTCCTGGTGCACCTGCCCGATTTCCGTGACGTCGACCGGGGCGCGGCCACCGGCGAGAACCTGGTCCGGCATTTCGAGTGCGGCCTGGTCGCGCATTCGGCCGACGAGGCGGGCGCCGCGGCAACGGCTGCTGCCCGAGCGCTCGGCGCGGCGACCTATGGATTCCTCACCCCGGTCGGCGACGACGCGGCGAGCATCCGAAGCGCGATCGCGCCGGTGCTGGAAAACCTGGTCCGCACGGCTGTAGCCGGAACGAAACTGCCCGCGGTTCATACGTGCAGTTGGGAGGCCGGTGAGATCTGGCTCGAACGCGCACCTTCGTGACGACGCCGGGAGTACGGGGAGAAGCACACCCCGAAGGTAAGACAGCGTTGTAAAGGTCTCGGGTCGCAGCGGTTTCATTCCTGTTGCGTCACAGGATGATTCGGCGAGCACCGGCACATCGGCCGGGTTACCCTGCTTTCTCACCACCAGAGGTACCGCGGCAACCGAACGGGAGCATCGATGGCAGACAGGGCAGGATCCGATTCGCTCCACGAGCAATTGCAGCGCATTTGCCGTGAAGCGGCGGAGATGGGGACGCCCCTGCCGCCGGAGATCGAACTGGCCCGGCGACTGGGCGTGTCCCGGCCCATGGTGCGCGAGGCGCTGGTGGGTCTGGAAGCGCACGGGCTGGTCGCCCGCCGGGCTCACCAGGGCACGTTCCCCAACGTGAGCGCCTTCTCCGTGGCGTTGCGGATCGACCAGTCCTACGAGCTGTCGAACCTGCTCGAGGACGCCGGTTTCGCGGTCGAGGTGGATGTGATCAGCGTCGAATGGTCCGCCCTGAACGATGTCGAGGCCGCGGATCTCGCGGTGCCGACCGGATCGGAATGCCTGCGAGTGGTCAAGCGCTGGCTCGGCGACGGCACGCCCCGGATCGCCGCCGAGGACGTGATCCCCGCGCGGCGGCGCGACGACGTCGTCTTCGACACCGAATATTCCGTCTTCCAGATCGTCGAGGCGCTGCGGGGCGAGTCGGTGGAGTGGGAGTCCGCGAAGATCGGGGCGGTGGTCCCCGAGGGCGCGTGGCGTGAGGTGCTGGCACTCGACGACGCCCGCCCGGCCCTATCGATCACGCTGGTGGGAGCGTCGCTGCACGGCACGCGCCTGTACCGCGCACACGAGTTGCATCTGATGGACGGCGTGGAGTACGGGATGGTCCGCCGGGCCGTCCGTCGCGGGTAGCGCACGGTCGTTTCGTTTCACGGGCATAAACGTCGCGTAATTGCGCCGTCATGGCGCTGTCTGACCATGGATCGCACGCGAGCAGTCGCGAACGCACCCTTGCCCATCGAGGAGTTCCCTTGGCCGAAGCACCTGTGGTGAAACACGTCGACGACCTCGTCGCACGCCTCATCGCACCCACCGACCTCGTCAAACTCGTGCCGTTGACCGGTCCTGCCGACGGCTCGCCCGCGAGCGTGTTCTTCGAGATCTGGGAGCCCGGCGGAGCGCAACCGAAGAACTCCCACCCGGAATCGGTCGAGATCTTCCTGATCCTCAACGGTGCGGCCGAGGCCACGAGCGACGAGCACACGGTGCGACTCACCCGGGGTGACGTCCTGGTGCTGCCCAAGGGGTCGACGCACACGATCCGGAACACCTCGCCGACCGAACGCCTCTACGCGGTCACGATCATGGCGACGGACAACGAGGGTTCCCTCCCGGACGGATTCGAGCGCCTGGTGACCACGGGCACCCCGACGACGTTCGACGACCAGGACAAGCAGGCGATCTTCGCCGGTTTCCGGCAGTCATGATCCGCCGGTCCTGGCTTCGTTCCGCAACACACGTCGACCTGCATCCCCCGGCCTGCGCGCCGCGCATCCGCGGCCTTCCCGCCCGGCCGCAGCAACTCGGCCTCGACCTGCACCGAGCCGCCGTGGTGGTGATCGATATGCAGAACGACTTCTGCCATCCCGAAGGATGGCTCGGCTCCCTCGGCGTGGACGTTTCCGGTCCTCGCGCGGCCATCGAGCCCTGCCGGGCGTTGACCGAATCGGCCCGTGCCGCCGGCATTCCCGTCGTGTGGCTCAACTGGGGCAACCGGCCGGATCGGGCGAACCTGCCCGCGAACGTGGTCCACGTGTACGACCCGGACGGCTCCGGCGGCGGTATCGGCGACGCGGTCGGGCGCAGCGACGCGGTCCTCACGGCCGGGAGCTGGGGCGCCGCCGTCGTCGACGAGCTGACCGTCGCCGACGAGGACATCCAGGTGGCGAAGTACCGGATGAGCGGCTTCTTCGACACCGAACTCGACAGCGTGCTGCGCCTGCGCGGAGTCGACACACTGCTGTTCGCCGGTGTCAACGCCGACCAATGTGTGCTGTCAACGCTGTCCGACGCCGCCTGCCTCGGCTACAACACCGTGCTCGTCGAGGGCGCGGCCACCACCTCCTCACCCGCCTTCTGTCTCGAGGCCACCGTCTACAACGTGCGCCAGTGCTTCGGTTTCACCGCGGCATGGCAGGACGTCGTCGCCATGCTGGAAGAACCCGATGTCTGAGCACACCCCGCGGCGAACCTCGTCGCTGCTGATCGCACACGCCCGGCTGATCACCGGCGCCCCGCCGGAGTCCGGCCTCCCCTACTACCTGGACGACGGGTGGGTTCGGATCGAGCACGGGATCGTGACCGAACTCGGCGAAGGCACTCCGGTCCACGGCGATCTTCCCCTGCTCGACGCCGCGGGCAAGTTCGTGGCGCCCGGTTTCGTCTCCTCGCACAGCCACCTGTGGACCTCGGGCCTGCGCGGGCTCGCCGCCGATGACCAGCTCTACGACTGGGCGAACGTCGTGATGAGCGCCGCCCGCGAAGCCACCCTCGACCAGATCTACTGGGCGACGCTGCACGGCGCTTTCGACTTCCTCAACGCGGGCGTCACCACGGCGTTCGACTTCACCGACCCGCGCGAACCGTGGGCGGACATGATCGATGGCCACCGCACCGAACCCGGCCCTGGCCTGCGGCCGCTCGAGCACATCCTGCGTCAGATCGACGCCAAGTACGACGCCGGAATCCGGTTCGTCAACGCCACCCGCCCGGACTCCGACATCGGCACCTTCGCCGAGATCCGCGAACGGTTCCGCGCAACGGTGGAGTACGTGCTGGGACTGGACCGGCGCTACGCGCTGGCCGCCGCCGTCATGGGCGGGGTCCAGTGGGCCGAGAACCGCGACGCCGCGCGGCACGAGGTCGCGCTGATGCGGGAGTTCGGCGTCATCAACCAGGCACATTTTCTGGAGACGTCGGTGGCGCTCGAGCGGCAGCGGGCGAAGTTCGACTGGTACGACAGCGCGGGCGCGCTGGGGCCGGATTTCATCTTCGGTCATTTCGTGCACGCGACACCGGAGTTCATCGCACGGACCGCGGCGACCGGCGCACGAATGAGCTGGCAGGCCGCCGCCAACGGACGGCTGGGCTCGGGTGTGGCGGACATCCCGGCCTTGGCACGGGCGGGCATCGAGATCGGCATGGGACTGGACGACCAGGCTTGCTCGGACCTCGCCGATCCCTGGCAGAACATGCGCATCGGCGCGTACAGCGTGCGGGCGAGCACGCGGGATCCGGCCGCGATCTCGATGCGGCGCGTCCTGGAGATGCACACGCTGGGTTCGGCCCGGATCCTGGGCATCGACGACCGCGTCGGCAGTCTGGAACCCGGCAAGTTCGCCGATTTCGTGCTCGTCGACCCCACCGCTCCCGACGTCGGCCCCTTGTGGCGACCGGTCGACGCGTACGTGCTGTCCTGCGGGCTGCGCAATCTCGTCGGCGTCTACCTGGGAGGCACGATGATCAGTGACGGGCGCCGGGCACTGTCCCCACTGGCAGCCGAGGCGAGCAGGCGGCTGCGCCTCGACGGGCTGGCGCCCGCGACCCGAGCGGCCGTGTGAATCCGGACGCGACGGATTCGACTGTGCGCAGACACGATTCAGGTACTCGGCGGGGTGAGCAGGGTGACCGGTCCACAGTCGTGGCGGGTCACCGGATGGCCGAGGATGTCGCGTCCGGCGGTGACAGTCGTCGTTCCGTCGAGCAGAGCCGCCGCGGCGCGGGCCACTTCACCGGCAGCACGGCCGGGCAGTTCGCAGATGATGTTGTGCGCGGCCAGGATTCGAGTGACAGGCAGTTGCGCCACACGCCGCGTCGAGGCGGCGAAACCGACCGGGTCCGCACCCGGACCGTGCAGCCAATGCGCCGCGGAGAGCACAGTGTCGCCGGAAAGCAATGTGCCCGAAGATCTTTCGAACAAGCACAGCGCGTCCGGGGCATGTCCGGGCGTGTGCAGCACCTCGACGCTTCGCCCACCCAGATCGATGATCTCGCCGTCGGCCAGAGTCCGGGTGACCGGCGTGGCCCCGACCGTCCACCCGGTCAGGTCCGGCAGCGGGCGCGGATGACCGACCCGAGCAAGGGTGAAGAAATACCGGGCGTCCAACTCGGCGAAACGACCGAATTCGGCGACCACATGGGTCATCGCCCCCGCGTAGGCACGCAGGAATTCCGGATCCGCCGCGTCGTGCGCACACCCGGATCCGCGCTCGGCCGCGGCGGGATGGGCACAGAAATCCCGTACTTCCAGATGCGCCGCCAGATCGGCATTGCCGCCCCGATGATCGATGTGGTGATGCGAGGACACCACCAGCACAGGCAGACTCGTCAGCTCCCGCACGATCACGGAGATGGGCGCGATCCCCAATCCCGAGTCGAACAGCAGCGCCGCGCGGGTTCCGATGACCAGATAGCAGGCCGCATGGCCGGGCTCGTTGATCATGTGGATATCCCGACCGACCTCTCGCACGTCGAACCAGGAGTGCGCGTCGACGCACGACGCCGGAACCGATGGCCTCATCACACCTCACCGATGTTGATCACAGTTACATTTGCCACCGTAGCGGCGAGGTATTTCCTCGACGTAAAGCTGCTGCGCCGAATGATCCGGATCACCAGAAGCCCAGCCCGGCAGTCGATCCCGGCACGAAGGTTCACGGCACTGTTACACGCGAAATGTTCATCACATCAACATTATCGGTACAGTCCGACCGGTGACCTTCGACGATCTGGACGACGACCTGCGATTGGCCTTCGCCGAATACGAACGGGCCCTGATGGCCAACGACGTTCCCGCCCTGGACGCCGCGTTCGCCGACGGCCCCCGCACCCTGCGCGGCGACTCCGGCGACGTGCTGGTCGGCCACGACGCGATCGCCGCGTTCCGGGCCGGTCGTGGCGGCGCACCGGCACGCACCCTGCTGCAGGTGCACACCCGCTCGCTCGGTCCCGACGCGCGGGTGATCGTGGCGCGGACCCGGCGCGCGGATGGGTTGCGCGGCATCCAGACTCAGGTCTGGGAGCGCAGCGGCGGACGCTGGGCGATCACGGTGGCCCATGTCTCCGCCGCACCGACTCCCGTGGCCACCCCTACCTCACCCGATGACCCGATCTGGCGTGTCGCGCCGGGACCCGAACCGCTCGCACGCGGCGGTGCCGGCCCGTTGACGAATACCCGTGTCGCGGTGAAGGATCTGTTCGCCGTCGCCGGACAGGCGATCGGCGCCGGAAATCCGGTATGGCTGTCCGAGGCTCCGATCGAGTCCCGGCACGCGGCCGCGGTCGAGGCCCTGCTGGCGGCCGGGGCCGACGTCACGGGCATCGCGCACACCGACGAACTCGCCTTCTCCCTGTCGGGCTCGAACGCGCACTACGGTGACACCCCCAATCCGGTTGCGCCGCAGTGCATCAGCGGCGGATCGAGCAGCGGTCCGGCCGCCGCGGTCGCGGCCGGGCTGGCCGACGTCGGCCTGGGCACCGATACCGCCGGGTCGATCCGCGTCCCCGCCTCGTACTGCGGGCTCTACGGCCTGCGCACCACGCACGGTGTCATCGACCGCACCGGTCTGGTGGGATTGGCGCCGAGCTTCGACAGCGTCGGACTGCTCACCCGCGATGCCGGTCTGCTGGCGCGTGCGGGTGCGGCCCTGCTCCCGCCGCAATCGGTCGAGCCGATCACCCGCGTGATCGTGGCCGCCGAGCTGATGAACCTGCTCGATCCGGCGGCACGAGAATCGTTCCGAGCCGCGGTACAGGCATTGACATTGCGCGCAGCGGCCTCCGGGACCGTGCTGCCACCGCCGGTCCTCGGCGCACTCACCTACCCGGACCCGGGCGGACTGGACGCCGTCTTCACCGCGTTTCGCACGGTGCAGACGGCACAGGCATGGGATACCCACGGCGAATTGCTGACCGCGCATCCGGACGCGCTCTCCCCGGAGATCGCCGCCCGCTTCCACGCCGGACGTGATATCGACAGCGCCACAAGGCAATCGGCCCAGCGCATGCTGGACGCGATGCGCGCGCAGCTGCTGCGATCACTTCCCCCGGGCACGGTCCTGGCATTGCCGTCCACTTCCTCGGCAGCGCCGCGGCGCGGCACCGACCCCGCACTCCTGGAGTCGGTGCGGCAGGCGACATTACGTCTGACCTGCCTGGCCTCCCTCGCCGGACTGCCGGCGCTGAGCATCCCCGCAATGCGGGCGGACACCCTGCCGATCGGCCTGTGCCTGGTGGCCGCTCCCGGACAGGATCACAGCCTCCTGGCCTTCGCCTCGGCACAGACCGACCCTCGCTAGCTCGACGAACCGCCGCCGGAGCTGGACGCGCGGCAGATATCCCGCTCGGACATCACAGCTCGAGCACCAAACGTTCTCCCGCACATCGGGATACGCAGATCATCATGGACTCGTTCTCGGCGCGCTCCTGCGGGGTCAGCACCGAATCGCGGTGGTCCACCTCCCCGCTCACCACACCCGTCTCACAGGTGCCGCAGGTTCCCTCGCGGCACGAGGACAGTGCCACCACACCGGAGGCTTCGGCCACCTCCAGGATCGATCGGCCGGCGGGCACGCTCAGCGTCAGACCCGATACCGCCAGGGACACTTCGAAGGCGCGCGAGTCGGCGGCGCGGAGGTCCGCGGCGGTGAACCGTTCGGCGAACACGTCCACCGCCTCGAGCCCGGCGCAGGCGGCCTCGGCCGCGGCGATCAGACTCATCGGACCACACGTGTACACGGCCGTTCCCGGCGACGATCCGGCCAGGCCGGCGGCCAGGTCGAACCGCCCGTCGCGGGTGGAATGGTGGAGGGTCACCGAATTCCCGTAGCGCTCAGCCAATTCCCGGGCGTACGGCATGCTCGCACCGTCCCGGCCGGTGTACACCATCCGCCAGGGCCGACCACTCCGCGCGGCAGCGGCCACCAGCGGCAGCATCGGCGTGATCCCGATCCCGCCGGCGACGAAAACGTAGCCGAGCGCACGGACCAGCGGAAAGTGGTTGCGCGGCGGTCGAATCGAGATATGCGCTCCGACCCCGAGCATCTCGTGCGCCCGAACCGAACCGCCACGCCCGTGCGGTTCGCGGAGCACCGCGATCCGGTAGGTGGACAGGTCGGCGGGATCCGAGCACAGCGAGTACTGCCGGACCAGCGCATCGGACAGCAGCAGGTCGATATGGGCGCCGGGCTCCCAGGCGGGCAGGGCGCCGGAGCCGGGACGCGCGAACGTGAATTCCTCGATATCGCGCGCCACACAGCGCCGTTCGCGCACGACGACATCGATGAGGGCCGCATCGGCGGAGGTCGAGGTGATCATCGGGTGCTCCCGGAAGTCGGGGCCCCGCCGGACTATCCATCCCAGCCACGGGAATCCGCCTCGCGCCCGGCCGCTTTCACGACGATCAGCCTGGCCTGCGGGGCGTCCACCACACGCCACCGGTGTGGTGTGCCGCCAGTGTAGTAGAGGCTGTCCCCCTCCGCGAGCCGCGCGTCGCCGTGATCGCCCAGATCGACCACGATCGCCCCGCTCACGACGTACACCCACTCGTCCTCGTCGTGCACGAAGTACGGTCCGAAATCGCCGCTCACGTCCACGAATTCCTGCGGATAGAACGCGGCCCGACCGTGCACCAGCAGCCGGGTCGACCCCTCCTCCCGGCCCGATCGGGCGATGCCGCGCGGCAATTGCACGCCCTCGTGCGACCGGATCACCTGGGACTGCGCCGTATCCGCGGATTCACCGCGACCCGCGGTGTCGGCGGCCAGCATGAGCTCCACCTGCGTGGTGCCCAACGCCTCGGCGATCCGGGCCAGGGTCAGCATGCTGGGCCGGGCCAGGCCGCGTTCGAGCTGGCTCAGGAACGGGTGCGAGATCTGTGCCTGTTCCGCGAGCCTGACCAGGGTGAGGCCGGACTCGCGCCGCCGCCGGCGGATCTCGGCGCCGAGCAGCACCCGGGGATCCGCGCCATCCGGCCCGGATCCGTTCTGCGCCTTCATATCCCGCACCTTCCCTCGTCATCGTCCGCTGATTTCGCCGACTTTCGCCGGGCAAGGGACGAATTAACAAGACCGTAGCCAGGTGGTTCATCTACCCGAAACACCCCGGCTGAATAGTACTGAATGTTGATCACATCAACATTACCTGTTCCGCTACGCCTCGCCGACCAGCCACGGCGCGAGCCACCACCACCCGCTCAGCGAAGGATCTCCATGGATCATCATCTACCGCACCGCATTTCGCGGATCTGCGGTGCGAGGACCCCGGACGGCGCGGTGGTCGACGTCGAGCTGGGTCAGGACGGACCGCACGCAACAGTCACCGCGGTGCGGCCGAACACGTCCCCGCCTCCGCACGAGGATCCCGAGACCCTGGATCTGACCGGTTTCGTCCTGCTCACCGCGCCCGCCGAACCGCACGCCCATCTCGACAAGGCCCTGTCCTGGGATGTGCTCGCACCACCGGACGCGGACCTGGCCACCGCGATCGAGGTGTGGCGGCACGGCAGCCCGGAGCTGGACGAGGAGTCGTTTCATCGGCGTGCCACGGCTGCCGCCCTGGCCCTGCTGCGCAACGGCACCACGGCGATCCGCACCCACGCCGACATCCTCGGCGGCCCGGACCCGTTGCGCGGCATCCGCGCGGTGGACCGAGTGCGCCGGGAGCTGCGCGGCTTGGTCGACATCGAGATCGTCGCCCTGGCTCCGCCCGGTTCCGATGCCGCCGTGCTCGACGCGGCCCTGACGGCCGGGGCCGATCTGCTCGGCGGCGCACCGCATCTCGCACCGGACCCCACCGCGGAACTCACCCGGCTGCTCGACTTCGCCGAATCCCGCTGTGTCGGAACAGATCTCCACGTGGACGAATTCCTGCGGGGCGACCACCACACGCTCGCGCACTACGCCCGGCGGGTAGCCGCCTGGCCCGCGGACCGCATCCGCACAGCGGGGCACTGCTGCCGCCTGGGCACCCTGTCGGCCGAGGAACTCGCACCCGTCCTGGCGTTGCTGGCCGAGGCCGGCATGGGGATCGTGAGCCTGCCCCTGACCAACCTGTACCTGCAGGGCCGGGACGAGCCGATCGCCACCCCACGTGGACTCACCGCGCTCACCGCGCTGCTCGGGGCGGCGATCCCGGTGGCCGCGGGCGCGGACAACGTGCGCGACCCGTTCAACCCGCTCGGCCGCAGCGACGCCCTGGAGACCGCCGCTCTGCTGATCGCGGCCGGACATGTTCCGCCACGCACGGCCGTGCACCTGGTGACCGACGGGGCGCGCGCGGTACTGGGTCTGCCCCAGGCGGGCGCGAAACCCGGTGCGCGCGCGGAGTTTCTGGCCGTGCGCGGCACCAGCCTGCTCGACGTCGTCGCCACCGCGCCGGCCGACCGGATCGTCATCCGCGACGGCGCGATCATCTCGATCGGCCGCACCGAGCACTGCACGGCCGATGTCGTCCCATTGGAGGTCTGATGTCTACCGAACTCACCCACCCCGTCATGCACGAGGCGCCACCGCGCCCCGGCACGCAGGTCCTGGGTTTCTCCTCGACCCGGCTCACCTATCCGAACGGCACACTCGCCCTGGACGGCGTCGATCTGATCGTGCGCACGGGCGAATTCGTCAGCGTGGTCGGGCCATCGGGGTGCGGAAAGTCGAGCCTGCTGCGGATCGCCTCCGGATTGGAGTCCGCCACCGGGGGCTACGCCCAGGTGGGCGCGAACCGGATCGGCTACGTCTTCCAGGATCCGACGCTGCTGCCGTGGCGCACGGTCCGCGACAACGTCGCCCTGCTGGCCGAACTGGACCGCGTACCCAAGGCCGAACGCTACCGGCGCGCCCGGGAGGCCATCGAACTGGTCGGGCTCACCGGCTTCGAGGATCAGCTGCCGCGCATGCTGTCCGGCGGTATGCGGATGCGCGCGTCGCTGGCCCGCTCGCTCAGCGTCGATCCCGAATTGTTCCTGTTCGACGAGCCTTTCGGCGCGTTGGACGAGATCACCCGCGAGCGACTGGGCGACGAGATCACCGAACTGTTCGCCACCCGCCGATTCGCCGGACTGTTCATCACCCACTCGGTCGCCGAGGCCGTCTACCTGTCCACCCGCGTCGCGGTGATGTCACCGCGTCCGGGCCGGATCGTCGCCGAATTCGAGGTCCCGTTCGAGTTTCCGCGCCGACCGGAAATCCGCTACACCCACGCCTTCACCGACCTGGCGAGCCGAGTCTCGCAGTCACTGCGAGGAATTCACGCATGAACACCGGAACACACACCTCCCCCGCACCTTCGGACACGCCCACCGGCCCCGACGCCGCAGGAGCGGCGAAGAATGACGAAATACGCACTGCCGCTGATATTTCCGCAACGGTGACCCGATCAGCCGAAGCGACCGCACGCAGCGATGAAGATCCAACCGCCGCAACCATTTCCGCGCAGTCGGCAGCGGACTCCTCCGATGCCGCACGCACGGCCCCCCGTCGGCTGCGCACGGTGATCGCCCCGCTCGCGGTGCTGGCCCTGGTGATCGGCGTCTGGTACGCCATCAGCTACGCGCTGCTCACCCCCGCGCGCCGGTTCCTGATGCCCCCGCCCCAACAGGTGATCACCGACGGGCTGCTGGGCCCGCAAGCCCGGGAGATGTGGCAGGCGCTGGGCCGCACCGCTACCGTCGCCGGGGTCGGGCTGGTGATCGCCGTCGTGTTGGGCATCGTGTGGGCGGTGCTGATGGCGCAGGCGCGCTGGGCCGAGACGGCGCTGTTCCCGTACGCGGTGGTCATGCAGTGCATCCCGATTCTGGCGCTGGTGCCGCTGATCGGGTTCTGGTTCGGATTCGGTTTCATCTCCAGGGTTTTCGTATGCGTGCTGATCGCGCTGTTCCCGATCGTCTCCAACACTCTGTTCGGCCTGAAATCGGTCGACAAGGGGTTGCGGGAGGTGTTCGCACTGCGCACCAGCAGCCGGTGGACCGTGCTGCGCAAGCTCGAATTCCCGGCCGCCATGCCCGCGATCTTCGCCGGTCTGCGGATCTCGGCGGGCCTGTCGGTCGTCGGCGCGATCGTCGGCGACTTCTTCTTCAAGCAGGGCGATCCGGGCATCGGCATCCTGCTGGACAACTACCGGTCCCGGCTGCAGGCGCCGCAGCTGTTCGCGGCCATCCTGCTGGCCTCGGCCCTCGGTGTGGTCGTGTTCGTGCTGTTCGGCCGGCTCGGCCGCAGGATCGTCGGCGCCTGGTACGACGACGCCCGCCACTGACCCGTTCCCTTCTCCCGGAAGCGACACCCCATGCGAAAGATCCCCCTGCCGCGCGCTGTCGGCGCAAGTGCCGCCGCGGTTCTGCTGAGCCTGACCGCGCTGACCGGATGCGGCCAGAGCAGCAGCGCCACAGCGGGTTCCGGCTACACCGGACCGATCGGCCCGGTGAACCTGAAACAGGTCTGCCCGGCCAAGATCGTCGTGCAGACGGACTGGAACCCCGAAGCCGAACACGGCTTCACCTACGAAATGCTCGGTCCCGAGCCGAAGATCGACGCCGCGGCCAAGCGGATCGTCGGTCCGTTGTTCGCGCACGGGCAGTACACCGGCGTCGACCTCGAGATCCGGGCCGGCGGTCCGGCGATCGGCTTCCAGTCGGTCACCTCGCAGATGTACCAGGACACCTCGATCATGTTCGGGTACACCGATACCGACCACTCGGTGCAGACCGCGGCCACCACGCCGACCACCGGGGTGTTCGCGCCGCTGCGCATCAACCCGCAGATGATCATGTGGGATCCGGCGACCTACCCCGGCGTGCACACCATCGCCGGCCTGAAGGCCGCCAAGGCCACCGTGCTGTACTACCAGGGCACCCCGTTCATGGACTATTTTCTCGGCGCGGGCATTCTCGACAAGAGCCAGGTGGACGGCAGCTACGACGGCACTCCCGCGAATTTCGTTGCCGCCCAAGGCAAGAAGGCTCAGCAGGGCTTCGTCAGCGCCGAGCCGTACCTGTACCGGCAGAAGATCGACCAATGGCGCAAACCGGTCGCCTATCAGCTGATCAACGACGCGGGATACCCGATCTACGCATCCGAACTGGCAATCCGTTCGGGTGATCTCGGCGCCGACGCCGCCTGCCTGCAACGGCTGGTTCCGGTGATGCAGCAGGCCGACGTCGACTACTTCGCCAACCCGGCCAAGGTCAACGCCCTGATCGTGGAGGCGGCCGCCAAGTACGACACCGGCTGGGTCTACGACTCCGGCGAGGCCGACTACGCGACCACCACGATGCGCGAACTCGGCATCGTCGGCAACGAGCACGGCGCCGCCGGCGCCTTCGATCCCGCACGCGTGCAGCACATCATCGACATCACCCGGCCGGTCTATGCCGCGGAGAAGGTCAGCGTCCCAGCGAACCTGACGCCCGACCAGATCGCCACCAACCGGTTCATCGATCCGAAGATCGGATTCGGTTCATGACCGCCACACTCGCCGCCCGTCCCCGGTTCGGCCCCGGCGACCTCGACGCCCTGATCGACGAGCTGCTGGCACTGCTGGGCCCGCGCGGGGTCAGCACCCTCGATCGCGCGCTGGACCGAGCCGGCCGCGACGGCTCGACGATGAGCCCGATCCTGTCCGCGCAACCGCTCGGCCGCCCCGACGTCGTGTGCTATCCCAAAGCGGCGCAACAGGTTCCGGCTATAGTGCGGGCGGCGGTGCGGCACGGCGTCCCGATCACCGCCCGCGGCAAGGGCACCGGCAATTACGGCCAGGTCGTACCCCGCTATGGCGGTCTGGTGATGGATATGACCTCACTGTCTGCCATCGGCGAACTCACCGAGACGACCGTGACCGCCGAGGCGGGTGCCCGGATGATCAACCTCGAGCAGGCCGCCTGGGACGCCGGACGGCAGTTGTGGATGTATCCGTCGACCGCACAGTCCACCCTCGGCGGATTCCTGGCCGGCGGGTCCGCGGGCACCGGGACCATCGTGCACGGCCGTAACCACATGGGTTTCGTCGAATCGGTCGACGTGGTCTACGGCCACGAGGACGCCGAACTGGTCCATCTCACCGGACCCGACGCGCAACCGATGGTGCACACCTACGGCGTGGCCGGCATCATCGTCGCGGCCACCGTGCGCATCGAACCGTTGCAGGACTGGAAGTGCCTGTACGCCAGCTTCGACTCGCACTACGACGCCTTCCCGGCCGCGCTGCGGGCCGCGGCGATCGAGCCGAAACCGCGCCTGCTGTCGGCCGATTGCGCCACGGTCGTCGAGGCGCTGCCCGCGGATCCCGCGTTCGTGCCGGGCCGGGCGAACGTCCGCGGCATCATCGATGCCGCCGCACTGGACGAGACGATCAGCGTGCTGGTCGCCGCGGGCGGGCGCATCGAGGCAGTGCGCACCGGGCTCGCCCAGACGATGCGGTTGAGCACCCTGTCCTACAACCACCCCACCTGGTGGCTGCAGAAGGCGGTGCCGGACACCTACTTTCACATGGAGTGCCAGGGCGAGGCGCTGGTCACCCGGCTACGGGAGGTGGAGGCGGTCTACCCGGGCGGCATGCTGCACCTCGAGACCGGACACGGGACGATGTTCGGGATGCTCAACGGCATCTACCGCGATCCCGAGCAGGTCTACGCCGGGGTGCCCGCCCTGGCCGAACTCGGCGTATCGGTGCATTCGCCACATCAGTCCTACGTCGACCTGGACGCGGACCGCGTGCGGGAACTGGCCCGCACGACCGACCCCAAAGGGCTGCTCAATCCAGGAAGGTGGCACGAATGACCACGTCCACACGGAATTTCTTCGACCTCACCACCGCCGAAGTTCCTGTTGCGCTGCACCGTGATTCGATCCTCGTGCTGCCGACCGGAGCGATCGAGCCGCACGGGCCGCATCTGCCGCTGCGCACCGATCTGCTGGTGGCCGAGGCGATCACCAGCGCCGCGGTCGAACGCGCTACCGCCGCGGGGCACGACGTGTGGTTGCTTCCGGCGCTCGGATACACCAAGTCCGACGAGCACGCCAACCTGCCGGGGGCGATGTGGCTGGAGGCGGAAACCCTACTGCGCACGGTGATCGACCTCGGTCGCAGCATCGCGGCGACGCCCGCGCGGCGGCTGCTGTTCGTGAACTGCCACGGCGGCAATTCGGCCCTGCTCGAGGTGGCCCTGCGGGAACTGCGTCGCCGTTTCGACCTGCAGACCTTCCTGCACGGCTCGCCCGCCGAGCCGGGACCGACCGAGGAGGGGTTCGGAATCCACGCGGGATGGGCCGAAACCTCGCTCATGCTGCACCTGCGACCCGACCTGGTCGACATGAGCAAAGCGAAACCCGCTGTGCCGCGCGCAATCGCCGGACTGAAGCAGGTCGGATTCGGTAAGCCGGTCCGATTCGGCTGGCTCGCCGACGATTTCGCCGAATCCGGCGTGATCGGTGATCCCACCGGCGCCACCGCAGAACTCGGTGCCCAGATGTTCACCACCAAGGTCGACGCACTGGTGGACGCGATTCCCGAGATCGCCGTCTTCGATCCGGGACGGGTGGTCCGCTGAACGACCACCGGCGGACGGCCGTACACGTCTGCAACGCCGGCCTTTCCGCGGTGCTGTGCATTCGGCGAATGCGCAGCACCGCCACGGGACCCCGATGCCGTGACCTTAGTGACATTTGAGTGACCAGCCACCTAGGCCAGATCGGACATGTCGAGCACGAAGCGATAACGGACGTCGTTGCGGGCGAGCCGATGGAGTGCGTCGTTCACGCGCTGCGAGGGGAGGACCTCGACGTCGGCGGTGATGTGGTGGTCGGCGCAGAATTCCAGCAGCCCGGCGGTCGCAGGCCTGCCGCCGCTGCCTGCGGAGGTGAGGTTCTTGCGCCCCACGAGCAAGTCGGTGGTTTGCACGGTGATCGGTCCGAGGTGACCGAGGTGGCTGAGTGTTCCGTCCATGGCGACGAGCCGCAGGAAGGGGCCGAGGTCGTGGGGGGCGGAGATGGTGTCGATAAGGACGTCGAATCGGTCCCGGGCGGCGGTCAGCTGTTCGGCCTCGGTGGAGACGATGAGTTCATGGGCCCCGAGGCGGTGCGCGTCGGCGGCCTTGTCCTGGGACCGGCTCAGCACCGAGGTTTCGGCACCGAGTGCGACGGCGAGTTTGATCGCCAGATGTCCCAGCCCGCCCAGGCCGGCCACCGCGACCCGGGTGCCCGGCCCCACACCGGCACTGCGCAACGGCTCCCACACCGTGATTCCGGCGCAGAGCAGCGGCGCTGCGGCGGCTGGATCCAGGCCGGCGGGCAGGGGGTAGGCGAACCGGTCGCGCACGACGTACTCGCGGGAGTAGGCACCCAGTGTGGTCGATCCGTCGTGCCGGTCGGTGCCACCGTAGGTCAGGGTCGGGAACTCGTAGCAGAAGTTCTCCTGACCTGCCCGGCACATGGCACACACACCACACGAATCGACGATGTTGCCGACCGCGACGGGGTCGCCGGCGCCGAATCGAGTGACGTCGCTACCGACCTCGGTCACCACGCCGGTGAACTCGTGGCCCGGCACCAACGGCACGTCCTTCCTGCCGCGATGCTCGTGCACGGCGTGCAGGTCGGAATGACAGACACCGCAATAATCCACTCGCACCGCGACATCATCGGGCCGCAGAGCTCGCCGCTGCAGAGGTCCACGCTGCAGTCTCATCGTGGTCGCATCAGCATGCCACCCCACCGTGCTTCTCATAACACCTCCTGGATAAACAGACTGTTCTGTCTATCGCAAGGGTAGTGGCGGTCGGCACCGAAGTAAACAGACTGTTCTGTTGATAGGCTGGCGATCATGACCGACAGGCCCCGCACCGCCCGTGGTGAAGCGACCCGCGAGCGCATTCTCGAGGTGGCGACGAGCGAATTCGCCGAGCACGGGATCGCCGGGGCTCGCATCGAACGGATCGTGGCGCGGGCGCGTACGAACAAGGCACAGCTCTACGGTTATTTCGGCAACAAGCAGGGCTTGTTCGACGCCATCTTCTTCGGCTCGCTGGAGCGGATCACGAATGTCGTCCCCATCGACGCTACCGATCTCGCGGACTGGGCTGTGCGCCTCTACGACGAGTACCTCCGCCGGCCCGACCTGATCCGGTTGGCCACCTGGGCGCGCATGGAACGACGCCCTGCCGGTCACCTGGTGGACGACGCCGACCGTCTCGACGACCACAAACTGCGCGCCATCGCCGAGGCGCAGGCCGCAGGGATCGTGCGCCCCGGCGATCCGTTCGACATCATGGCCCTGGTCATCGCCATGTCGATGGCATGGTCGCCGGTCAGCAACGTGTATGCCGCAACAGCCCAGGAACCATCCGACGTACACGAGCGCCGCCGCACCTTGCTCCGGGAGAGCGTCGAGCACGCCGTGACGCTCGGCTGAAGCTGCCGGCCCCGCGCAACGCACCAGCGGTGCAGCACACTGGTGGGCCGCACGGTCTCGTTCCCGGTGGCTCCGGAGCGAGGTACTCCGCAGGCTCTCCGAACTCGCTCAGCGGTATCCAGTGCGCGTGTGTGGTGGAGCCGAGGGCGACGGTAAGAGTTGACAGCGGTCGGACCCACCGGCGTGTGGCCGCCGACTTCGGATACCAGGCTCTGCAACGGTTCTTTTCCGATGGAGCGCAGTGTGTCGAGCGACCGGTTCAGCACACCGGCGGCGCATTCGCGAATCCTGTTCCCGTGGGGTCAGCGCAGCGACCAGGGCGCCGCAGCCCGCTTCTGGGCCCACCGCTGCGGATCGCATTCGAGCGAGTCTCGGTCCCAATGGCCGAGTTCGGCTGCTGCCGCATATGTTTCGCGCAGGAACGCGGTCACCAGCGCGTTCGGATCGTCCGCGGCACGCACCCTTTCATAGGGCAGGACGAACTCACCCAGATCGGCGTCGTAGGCTGCGCCGGGGACACGCAGCCGACGTTCGCGGTAGCCCTCGGGTTCGGGATAGGAGTACGCGTAGAACGCGCCTTCCGCACCGCCGCCGGGCCAGAATCCGCAGCTGCTGAGCTCGTGGCTGTAGCCCTCCACCATCACCCAATCGGCACAGTGCGGCGCACCGCCGCCGTGCTCGGGCGCACTCCGTCCCGAGAAACGAGTACACGCCAGATCCATTGCACCCCAATAGAAATGCACCGGACTGGATTTACCGCTGAAGCCGGAACGGAATTCGTTGAGCAGGCGGTTGGCATGCACAAGCTGTCTCCAGAACGTCTGCGCGGACTGTGGATCGTAGGAGATGTGCTGGGTGTCCTCGGCGAACGGAATCGACGGGTCGACTTCATTGGGGCGTCCCTGGATCCGGGTCTCGAGCCCCAGTTCGTCCAGGGCTTGCATGGTTTCGGTGTAGAACTGCGCCACCGATTTCGGCGTGAGCGCCACGCACCGGGTATCGCCGTTGTCGGCCCGGATCACCAATTGCTGTGCGAAGAAATCGAATTCGATATCGAAGAGCCGATCGGCGTAGGGGATCGCCGACGTCGTGAGCCCGCGCGGGCTCACATAGAGGGTGACCTGCCACCAGTGATTCAACAAAGGAGCATGCGCGAGCCGGATCTTGCCCACCACCTGTGTCCACATGTGCAAGGTTTCGCGGGTATCGGTCCATTCCGCCACCCGCAGCTGTGGCCACTCGCTGGTGGAATTCGTCTTCGGCATATCGGTAATTCCCTTCGTCCTCGGTTTCGATTCAGGTCCGGACTCAATGGAACGTCAAGGCCTCACCGGGCGGAGGTTCGTCGCGTCCGATCACGAAACGAGGCAGGTCGACGGCATTTGTCACGGCACCCCAATCCGAACAGCGGGTCGGAAACACGACAGAGCCTACGACACCGCAAACCGGGATTGTCACGCTTGCCCGATCCATCGGCAGCCACTCCCCCACCGCCAACCGACCTCCGCTACGGAGTCACCGCAGTCGGAGAAGCGGGCGCGTCACGGACCAGTATCTGTTCGCCGCATTGGGCTGGGCACCCGGAACTCGCTTGTCTTCACCATCACAGAGCAGCGGCTTCTCGTGGCCGCCCCGGGCGGGCGGCCCGGTCGCGATGCACGACGGCTTCGTCCACGTCCCGTTCCGGCTGCGCCGACGGGAGGCGGCCTGGTGATCGGAGACCGGTGATGTTGCCGGTCCACCCGTCCGCCGGATGTCTGAACCAGACGGCGCGGCAGCGGGATCGCCAGCAGTACCCGCAGGGGCACCGGGTCAACCGGACTGGCAACGGAGCCAGCACAGGCATCGTGCCGTCACCGAGTGTCGGCCACTACCGAAAGCGAGGCAGAGCCGTTGAATTCACAGTCCCATACGGCGGGCAGGTGCCGACTGTCATTGTGGCGGACGAGTGTCCATCGCTTGTTGACGGCCACGATCGGTGAGGCCGCGGCAGTCGCGCTCGCCGGCGAACACACCCTCGACATTGCTCCAGCTCTCTCCGTGGCGAACAAAGTAGCAGCCGCAATCCGCGGGATGGTTTTGCCGAATGCGGGCATTGCGGGTCTGGGGTGCGCATGCTTGTAGCGGTCTCTTTCTCGAAATCATGTTGTAACGGTGGAAATTCCATGAAGTTCAGGCGGGCTGATCGAGCAGGAGACGCGTGGCGACGCGCCCCGCCGCACGGACCGACACTTCCGGAGCAGGATTCGCGAGGTCGTGGTAGTCGGCCACGATGGCCGGAGGAACTCTTCCCGATGAATAATCGAAATAGCGTCCAGCCGCTCCCCCGGTCGCGGCAATCGGCACCACTGGCCTGCCGAGTTGGTCGGCGAGCTGCGTCTCGTACTCGGTACCGTTGTCTCCACCGATGACGATCACCATGTCCGATCGCTCGAGAATGGTCACCCGAGCCTCGTTCAGGCTTCCCGGCAGGCATTCGGTCCTCCCGAGATACCGGGTGATCGGCTGGGGTCTGCGAGATTCGGTACGCCGGTACAAGGTATAGCGTTCAAGGGAAGCGGGACCGCCGAAATCAGCCTGTTCCGCGAAGGCGTATCCGGCGGTCATTACGACACTGGACGCCATAGAACAGACAGTGACCCGGATCGGAAGCTGATCCAGCACGATACCCAGCGCTCTCGCCGTGGCATCCATCGAGGAGTCGTGATGGTAGCCCGCGAGAAATATGGTGGGCAATGAACTGGACTGCGGTATCGGGGGTCGCGCGTGAAACTTCGGGTACTCGTACATGAGAACGCCAGCGATTTCGTCCACGACTCGGCCGCGATGTTGCCAATATTCATGCTTGGTGAAGACATCGCGCGCGGCGAACCACTTGACGCGCTGGTCGACGTTCATACCGTGCAGGGCCTTTTCCGTGGGCAGGGCGGCCTGCGCGATTCCCCGGTCTCTCGCCGAGCCGAATGCGTTGGTCTGCCGCACAACCGTGGCGACGATCCAGCGCGCCAAGTCGCCGCGAGCGATGGGATCCGCGGGCGGTGGTGCGCCGGTCAAGATATCCATGACCGTGTTCTCGGAGGTGATCAACGCTTCGATGGTCAACTTCATACCGCCGGTGCGGCACAGGTCGAGCAGAGCATTCCCCAGTGCCGAGTCGGGCTTTCGTTTTGACACGTGCACAATGATGCCCTCCGCGCTGGATCATCCGATACGGAAACCAACGATGGCCGAAAGATTGCTTCCCACTTGGGCACTGGTGCACACGTAAGCTGGATTGCGCCATACGGGTTTCCCGTCCGGCAAGTCGTTCGTTTCGAAACATCAAGTGCAGCAACGAAGGTGGTGACCCATGGGCAGGCACAGTCGACCTCCGCGGCCGATGGATGCGGTAGCGGTACTGCTGGGCGTGGTGGCGATGGTGGCGGCGGGTTCCTCCGTCATCCGAATGGTCCGCTGCCGCGGATGAAGCAGTATCGGAGCTCCGGCCACGTCAGGCCGGTGAACGGTTCAGGTAGCGAGTTGTGTTGTGAGCCAACGCCAGAACGCCGGATAGTCGGCGTCGATGGTGACCCACGTCGGATGGCCGGCCGGGTCCATGCTCATCCGGGCATCGCCGGCGACGGTGATGGTGGGGCGCGAGAGATCGACGAAGGGCAGGTCGAGCCCAACGGTAAGGGTGAGCGGGTCATGTTGTTTGCTGGCCGGGTGACGGAGCGCGAACCAGCGATCGAGATGAGTAGCGAGCAACGCCGCCCAGGCCGGGGCATCGGTCGCGGAGAGAGTCTTGTAAACCCCGGTACCGGCGTCGATTTCCATCTCTTCGGTAAAAGTGACATCGGACAGCACGAGGGTCAGCTCGGGCACGGTGGCGACCACGTAGCGCGCGGCATCGGGATCGAGGCGGAAATTGTGTTCGGCACGGGACGGATCACGGTAGTTGATGGCGCCGCCCATCTGAGTGACGACAAGTTGTTCGGCGAGGTCGGGCACCGTCCGCAGGACGTGTGCGAGGTTGGTGAGGGGACCGCATCCGATCCAGCGAACCGGCCCGTGCGTAGCCGCGCAGATCTCGGTCACGGCGCGCAGAATATCGCCGGATTGAGGTGCGATGGTCGACGGTGTCATGCCGTCGACAACCCAGTAGCGGGTATTCCCGAGGTCGGCGCCGGCGACGACCGGAACATCGAATCGTCCCAGGAGATTCAGCAGATGGCGGGCGAATTGCGCTCGCTGACCGCCGTTTTCGTCGGCTGTGATCACCAGCGCGAGTTCAGGTTGCCGCGCAGCGCAGGTGAGGGCGATCGCGTCGTCCGGATCGCCGCCGACATCGGTATCCAGGATGATCGGCGTGCCGTGCACACGAGGCGGTGGCGGCCCGGCGGCGCGTAGATTGTCAGCGAGGGAGGAGAACTCCGGGTAGCGGTCGGCGAACTCCAGCATCGCCGCCGAGGCGGACTCGAGGGTCTCTTCGGTCTCGTCGTAATCACCCATCAGATGGTCCTTCCGGTGCGGCTGAGCCCGGTGACAGGGCCGTGCGTTCGTGATGCTCGACGTAACGTCTCTTGTCTGCGAGGGGGAGTTGTCGGTAGTCGCGCCATACTGCGATGGACGCGGCCTCGTCGAAGTCTCTGGTGGCGGTGCGTAATCGAGGGACCAGGTTCTTGTCTTCACGACGCACGAACGAATCCGCGAGCGCGTTGAATGCGGGGTCGCCGGTGTCGTCGCCGTCTACCCATGATCGCACTTTTCGGATGTAAGCGCGGGCTTCTTCGATCAAATCCTGTCGATAATCCAGGCCCGCGTCGGCAAGATCCGCAGCGGTGCGTGCCCGATTGGAAACAGCTCGCTGAGCGACGTCCATGATCGCCATTCGCACATTGGAATCGTCGTATTCCGGCCTGATCACCAACGGAACGATTTGATCTGCCGAAGAACGCTCGGCGGCATACACCGGGTTCCCGCGCTCGTCGTGCCCGACAGTCGAAGCCATCGGCCCGTGCATGAGATCTTCGAATACGACGCCCGGGGGTTTCTCCGCGAATATCCTTGCCGGATCATCGGGGTCGGCGGGATGGACAGAGTCGGACGATATATGCAGGAAATGTCCAGTCTTCGTGCCCTTGTTCGGATCGTGCTCGAATTCGATGTGATGCAAGAACTCACTACTGTAGTTCGCCTTGGGCCACGCTGCGGAAACCTGCTCCTGAATGGTACCTCTGGCACCGGAGTCGACGAATATGATATGAGCGCCAGGTGTCGTGATCGGAAGCCCACTGCTGAGCAGATGACGCTGTGTCCGGAGTGCAGCGCCGGGCACCTCTTCGGGATCGATCATGGTCCGGTCGCGCATTTCTTCGATTTCGGCGAATTTCTGCCCGGTCTCCTCTTCTTTGTTCTGCAGGACGTTTTCCATACATCGCCGGGAAAGATGGACCGGTCGGCAATGTGCCTCGTAGAACCTCGGGTCGAGTTCAGCGATGGCCATGCCCAGAGTCCGGCCGTCTCGGCAGGTGATGGCGACGACCGCGTCAGGCCATTTCTCGATCTTGCCGCGCACACTCTCGAGTATCCGGCGAGCGCCTTCGACGGCGAAGGGAGCCGCGGTCTCCGCAATGATGTTCATGGCCTTGCGAACTGCCATGATCTGCTCGGGACTTTCGACGCCGTAGGTAGCGCAGACTTCGCCGACGTGCCGCTCTGCACGCGCGTCCGCCTCCGCGAGAATTCGTTCGCGAATGGATTCCGCCTCGGCGTCCGGGCGGGAGTCGCCGGGTGCGATGTGTCCGTCGTCCTGGGCTGCGGGACGATCGAACCCGGTGGCGGCCTCCGTAGATCGCACCGCTTCGTCGGCCACCGCGCTATCGAGACGCGTACTCGGCGACGTACTCTCGACAGCCGTCCGCTCCTCCTCCCCGGGAGGGTCGATAGTGCGTAACCGGCTTGTGTCGGCGGGGCCGCGCGGCCGGCCCGTGATCTCCGGTTCGGGAGCATGCGCTTGCGGCCCATCACCGCCGTCGGCCGGGCGTGGCGGTTCGGTGCTTGTGCCGGAGCTGCCGTCGACCGAGGTCGACGGCTTGGACGTTGCTTCGTCATCGGGCTGGAGTGTGGTCCGGTCATGCGGGTCGGGACGGGCTTCTACGCTCATCGCGTGTCCTGAACAATGGGAATGACAAACTGAGCCGCCCTCGGCGGGCGGGCTTTTCGATCAGGCCGGTTCATCTCGCGGCGTCGCCGACCGAGCACGGTAAGCCCGGGAAGACTTCAGGGCGCCCAACCCTGGAAAGCGATCCTCCCGCCGTGCGGGCCCAGGACGGCTTGTCCTGAGCCGAATATCTGTGCGCGGCGGAGCACGGCACGAACTCGGGAACAGAATCTCGACGCTCACCAACTCCCCCTCCCGGCTACCGCTGGACTGTCGGCTGATTCCAGAAAGACCAGCGGCCACCGCGTCAGGCCGTTCAGATACGAGGTGGCATGGCGGAGCCGTTGCTCGATCGCGACGGCCTGGCTGAGCTGGTCGATACAGGTCGAGAGCACCATCGGATCCGGCCCGGTCACGATGTGCGGATCGCACCAGGTGTCCGGGTGCGCGTCCAGGAGATCTCGTTGCTCCGCGAGCGTGGCCCCGGGCAGATGCAGTCCGCGCCGCAACCATGTGCCGGTGGCAGGATGCGGACGATCCTGGGGCAGGGTGGCGTCCTGTAATGCTTGTTCGACATCGGACCACCGGTATCGCCCTGCCTGCCAACGGGATTCGTCCTCATCGCAGGGGCCGGGCACACCGCGAAACGAAGCATCGGCGAGCACCCGGAGATGATGTGCGAGTTGCTCGGGCGGGAAGTATCCGGCCAGTCCGGCGTAGCGACCGTCGATCGCCGTACGGATTCGATGACCGATGGCTTCGGCGAGGATCGCCGGGGCCGCGCGATCACGCCACCCCGCGATCCATGCGGTATCCGGGCACGGGCTGGACCGCCCGACGAGATGTGCGAGCAGGATCAGCTCGATCCATAAAGTCAGCCGCGGGTCCTCGGCCAGGACATGCGCGCAGTGCAGATCTCGCAGCAACAGTGGCGTTTCGCGGGGAATCGGCGACAAAACCGGAGTTCGGGCCGCTCGACGGGCTTCCCGAGACTCGCCGAGTGGTACGTCGATGCGCACCGGCCGGTCCATCCCGTCGGTGAACACGACGGCCCTGCCGGGCGGGAGCGATACGACGTGACGGGACTGCGCGGGGGAAAGGTTCATCGTGGCGCCGATGAGGTCGCGATCCTCGGCAGCCGGCAACCTGTGCACCATCTTGAGCGCGGTGTTCTTGACGACGTCCGGTGCGATCTTGCTCGGGATCTGTTCCGCTACGATGATTCCTTCTCCGTAGGCGCGGATCTCGGCCAACAGTCCGGTGAAAAGTTCCACCGCGTGCGCGGAGGGGCTTCCTGGTACCGCACGCCGGAGCAGCCGATGCGCCTCCTCGATCACCGTTACGTGGGTCAGCCCTGGCTCCCGATCGCGCGCACGGCGGATGCGAAGGTGTTCGGCGATGCGGATGAGGACTGCGCCGATGAGGAATGCCTTGTCGGTATCGGTGCCGATGTCTTCGATTTCGATCACCGTGTCGGCGGCGAGAAGCGCGGCGGTGTCGAGCCGGTAGCGGCCGTCGAAAAACCGCCCGGGAGTGCCGAGCCGAAGCGCTCCCAAGCGCACATCGATGAATCCTCGGACGTTGTCGGTCACCTCGCGCCCATAGCCGATGGAATCGACGACTCGCATGGCGGACTTCTGTAAATCATCAAGCCTCGGGTAACGCGGTGACAGCCCCTGGCGGTGGGGCTTACCCAGAACCAGATCCCAGCCGAGGTCGGTATAGCAGCGTGTCAGCGCGTGGGAAAGCACCTGCGGAAACGGCTCGGCTGCGTCGAAAGCGGCCAGGAACAGTGCGCGGACCAAGTCGATGTGGGTCTGGAGCGGAAACCCTGGTTCGGGCTCCAGGGGATTGATCCCAGCGGGGACCGCGTCCAGATCACCGGGCCGGATCACCGAAACCGGTGCGTCGATTCGCCCGGCCATAGTGGCGTATTCGGCTTTGGCCGGTTCGATCACCAGCCACGGTATTCGTGCGGCATGCAGTTGTTCGAGCATATGCCGCACGGTCTGCGACTTTCCCGAGCCTGTTGCGCCGGAGACGATTCCATGTCGATTCAGGGTTTCGCGAGATACGGTGAACGGATGCAGCGGCACGCCGGCATCGTCGAGAACCGAACCGAGAGCGATCTCGCCTTCCCGTTCGGGGGTCAGGTCGAACAAGGCCGTTTCCACCATCCGGATGCCGGGTAACTCCCGGCGCGGCGGCCGCGCCAGCACGGCCAACAGTTCGGTATCCGCGACGAACGGTGATCTACCACCTTCGTCGTCACCGGAGACCTTCGCTGCCCAGACCTCATCGACAGCGGCAGTCGTCGTATGCGGAGCAAGGACATGACCGAGATCTTCGAGATCCGCCGCACTGCACAGTAATCCAGCGGCCTGACGAGTGCGGGGGAGGTCGACGCCCCCGACGAGCACGTGCACGTGCCAGAGCCCGGCCGTTCGCGCCCGGGACAGCTCCCGGTATCGAAATTCCTTACGCTGCAGGGCAACTCGATCCAACTCGGATTCATGCCGAGCACGCAGCCGCGGCAACTGCACCTCGAGCTCGGCCAACTTCTCGTCGACCTCGCGGACGGCAACCGGTGATGCGACGACCAGCCATACGAACCTGTCCGGCAAATGGCTGACATAGTCTTCGAATCCGCCATGACGTGTTCGGGCCGCCGCTCCCGCCGGACGAAGCCACAGCGAGTCCGCCCGACCAGTACATCGAATCCACACCGGAAGTGATTCCCATTGCACTGCAAGGGATTCCGTGTTCACAGCACATGCTTCGGCACCGGGCGGAAACAAGACACCGGCCCGTTGACGCCCGGACTCGTATACCAATGGAGAACCAGGCCGACCGCCGACCAGTACTCGCATTCGGCGGTCGGCGCCGATTCTGTCCCACGCCACCGCAAGTGCGGCACCTGGGCCCGCAACAGAAAGATCGGCATGTGCGGCGGTCAGCGCCGCGAATATCGCCGTCTGTGTGGGCTGGTGTGCTGCCGCACCTGGTGTCTCGCCATCGGCGACCGGCAGCGGTTGCGGGACTGTCAGTAGTTGGTGGAAATGAAAGCCGCTCAACATGGCGCCACCGCCGTCCCGGTTCTCGGTTCCGCGGCCACCCGGTCCAACATCGCGATTCCGGGATTGCAGTCCCCCGCCACGATCCTGCGACCACCACCGCCCGTCTCCACCCACACGAATGCTGTAGCCGGCAGGGATTGAAATGTCGTCGGCTCCATGACGTACTCGTAGGCCCTGGTCCACCCGCGCGAATCGGAAGTGCTGTCGGCCTGCGACCAACTCCTGGTCTGTGACCATGTCATGGCCCGTGACTGCGAGTCGGAGGTGCCGCTGGAGGTCGGGGAGAAGTTATCGGTCACGGTGGAGGTCAGCGAGTCGCCCACCGTGTCGGAAACCCCATCGGTGAAGCTGCGGCCTATCTGCTCGGTCAGCTGGGATAGCACGAACGTGTGCCCGCGCCCCACGAAATCGGCCGCTGCCGCCGCTTCACCGGCATGTCCGAGCCGCATCAGCACTGTTGCACTGCCCGCTCCCCCCAGCAGCTGCATCTGTTCGCCGCGCAGGTGCTCGCACATCACGATGAGCCGCATTCCCACTCGACCGGCATGACGAGCCAGCGACTCCAATTCGGTGGGCCCCAGATGGTCCGCACCGGCCACCACCACCGCATCTCCCATCCGGTGGTCCAGAGCGCGGATTTCGTGCAGGACCCGGAAGAACACGAAACGATCCAGCAGGTCCTTACGGCGGGCGTTCGCGTCGGCGGTGGCGATCACCCGCAAACCTGCCCGCGGCCACAGTGGTCCCGATAAGGAATGCCCACACGGCAGACCACCCAGCAACCGCATCGTCGCGGAGAGAAATCGAAGCTCCTCCCCCACGGAGGGCCATTCCGATCCGATATTCTCCGTCGCCCGATTCAGTCCGCGGATCTCGTCCGTGGACAGGCACGATTGCCGGTCGATATCGAGAGTCCGGCGCATCATCGCCAATCCCGCTGCCACGCGCTCGAACGTGTGCGGTGAATCCAGACACTCCACCACTGCCTCGACAAGTTCCGCATCCACCGCCTGCCGCATACCGTCGCCCTGCCGCCCACGCGCTGTCGCCAGCACCTCGGCCACGAGCTCACCGGCCTCCGCAGGCGGCAATTCCTCCACGCCGACCACTCCGTCGGCGGGCACCCGATCCACCCGCACCTGGTATCCGACGACCTCCGCCAAACTTGCCAGATCCGACGCCACGCTCCGCTCGGAGAAATCCAGCACCAGCAGACTTGCCCCCGTGAACTGTAGCGAAAGTCCCAGTGTGACAAGCAGACTCGACCACCCGTCCGTCGTGCCGCCGAAAACGTTCACGTGGGCCCACTGGCCCATGGGCTGCAGCGGATACCACAGGACCGTCGATGCCACCCGGATCTGCTCGCGCCGATCATGTTCGGCCACAGCGGATCGCCACTGGGTCACCGCACGACCGAATCGCAGCTGTTCCTGTTCGAGACGCGACTTGTAATTCCGCCGAGCCGCGCCGTAGCGCATCCCCGACACCGCGCACCAGGCCAGGACGGGAACGATCAGGCCTGCGCCTACCATCAGCCAATAGGCCAAGCCCCACGAAGCAGCCCACGCGGCCATGACGACCGCAACCGCTAACGCGGTGCGCGCACGGCGATCCCGCGCACGGCTCTGCTGCAATGCCTCGGGCTCCGGCAAACCAACCCAGTGAGGAGCCTGTTCACGCAGTGGACTCGGCACCGCCGGCACCGGGACCACATACTCCCAACCCCACCGCTCCTGCGGAACCAGCAAACTAACCGCCAGATCACGGCGAGTCTTCGGCAAACAATCCATGGCTTCCCCCCGGGAAACTACGACGCGGTAAACCCCTGTACGTCACAACAGAAACAGAATAGGAGTCGGATGCACGGTCACCATTCGATTGTTACCAAACAGTATCCCGACGAGATCGCCTTCCTCGAACACGGGATCACTACCCACGAGCCAGCCATTGAAAGCAACCTTTCGAAATGAGATCGAGTTCTTGCTTTGCATTTGCAAGAACATCCATCCTTATTACCCCGATTGAAATCGACTGGTCGGTACTTCATGGCTACGGTAAAAATTCAGGCGATCGACACTTCAGGTTCAGGCATAACGATGAAATATCACCAACGAGACTTCGTTAGGTATTCGATCCGCAGGAATAGGCAATCACGGTCAGGCGCTACCTACCGGGGGTTCCACTTCCGCGAGCGTCAACGGTCCGGCGAGGGTCGGACCTCATCGGCGCATTGTGCGCGCACGGCCCGGTTTCCCGCCGCGCGAACCCGACCGCGTCGCCGATCGTGACCTACTCGTTGACAGAGCGCCCGAAACGTATTGCGAGACAGCGGATATGGCAACCGATTCGGCAGGACTTCGGATCCTGCGATAAACCGAACGAGTCTGCCTGCGATCGCCACCGTCGCCGTCCTCCCGCACGCCGAATACCGTTCGCGCAGGAATCGGTCGGCCGAGCGCTTCGGCTTGTTCGATCCAGGCATTACTGATATTTTCATCGGTTATGAGTATCTCACCAGTTTAGGCCCCTGAGGTCGACAACTCGCCGCCGCACGGCCGATGCAGGCGACGGTCTGTGGCCGTGGCGCTCTGAACCCTGCTCACTCCGTGCCGCGTGGTGAGCATCGGCTCCGGCACGGTGGGCGAACCCGACCGGGGGCCATCGGGCCCGGGACGTGGGCACGACACCGATCCGACCCATCCGACATTTACATGCATATTTGCTATATATGCTGGCAGATGGCGTTACATTACCGTCGATACCGACTTGCGCGTGGTCGGTCCCCGCCCAATGCGTGCATCCGGCCGATGCGCGAACTCGGTGAAAGGTCCTCGGGATGACGATGATCGCCTGGATGACGCGGCGGCTCGCGGTGGTGGCGGTATTGCTGGCGGCGGCCGCTCCGCCCGCGCCGACGGCCACGGCGGCGCCGGCGAATCCGGAGCTGGGGCATGTGGGGCGCTGGATCACCGATGCCGAGGGCAGGGTGATCACCGTGCACGGCGTGAATCTGGTGTACAAGTATCCGCCCTTCGATCCGGCGGCCGGGGGGTTCGGTGATCGCGACGCCGCATTTCTCGCGACGCACGGGATCAACGCGGTACGGCTGGGATTCGCGTGGAGCGCTGTGGAACCGCGGCCCGGCGTCTACGACGATCGGTACATCGCGCAGATCGCGCAGACTCAGCAAATATTGGCCCGGCACAATATCTATTCTCTGGTGGATTCCCATCAGGATGCGTTCAACAAATCGGTCGGTGCGAGCTGGGACGGGTTTCCCGATTGGGCGACATTCTCCGACGGACTGCCGCCCGGGCCGATCCCGGGCCTGTTCGCTGCCTACACGCTGAGTCCGGCACAGAATCGGGCCTGGGCCAATTTCTGGGGTGATCATCCGGCACCGGACGGCGTCGGCGTGCAGGAACACTATGCCGCCATGTGGTCGCATATCGCGCGGCGATTCGCCGGCGAGCATTACGTGCTGGGCTACGACCTGATCAACGAGCCGTGGCCGGGCGTAACGCAGCCGGCGTGTCTGCTGGACGGTTGCCCCGAATTCGCGCGCGACGCACTCGGCGCCCTGCAAGGCAAAGCGATGACGGCCATCCGGGAGGTGGACCCTCGGCATCTGCTGTTCTACGAACCGTTCGTCACCACCGATTTCGGCTCGCCGGTCCGGATGCCGAACCCGACCGGAGATCCCCGGGCGGGGATGAGCTTTCACGATTACTGCCTCGGGCCGATCCGGACCTGTCCGCAGAACGGTTTCGACAGCACCCGCGCGGCCGGCACCGCGGGGCTGGTGACCGAATTCGGCGCGACGCGGGACGCGGCGATGTTGGCGCGGGTGACCGGCAGCCTGGACGACAACATGGCTTCCTGGATGCTGTGGTCCATTACCCAGAATCAGCTGCCGGGTCACAGTCAGCAACCACCGACCGGGCCGAATCTGATCGCGCCCGCGGAAGCGGTCGTGCGCCCGTATCCTCCGGCCATCGCGGGCACGCCGCAGGGATGGCACTACGACCCGGGCACCGGAACGTTCGACCTTCGATACAGCACCGCTCGCCCGGATTCGGGCCGTCCGTTCGCCGGTGACGTCCGCACCGAGGTGGCTCTGCCCAGCTTGGATTATCCCAATGGCTACCACGTCGACGTGCACGGCGCCGACGTGGTCTCCGCGCCGGGCGCGGAACTGTTGCGATTGCGGAGCGTTCCCGGGCAGTCCGAGGTCCAGCTGACCGTGACCCGCCGTTGAAGTGCCGGTCTACATCGGCACCAGGGTTTTGAGCCAGCCGTCCTCGCGGCGATCGAAGGTCTCATACGCTTCGATGAAGGAGGCCGGCTCGGCGTGCTGGGTGATGAACCGGGTGGGGTCCAGATCGCCGCGGTCGACTCGGGTCAGCAGGCCCGGCACGTACCGGCGGTGGTTGCAATTGCCGCCCTGCACAGTGAGATTGCGATTGACCACCGCGCCGATCGGATACCTGTCGAACGTCGGCGGGTACACGCCGATGACGCCGATGGTGCCCGCCTTCGCCACCGATCGGGCGGCCCAGCGGCCGACCAGGCTCGGCGCGTCACCGACCAGCCACTGGCCCTGGTCCAGATTGCCTTCCGGTGCCACGTCCCGGCGCTCCCGGTCGAAAGTATCGACGTCGGCCGAATCCGTTACGGCCGGACCGGTTTTCGGGCGCTGGGCGTCCACTCCGACCGCGTCGATCACCCGGTCCGCGCCGATACCGCCGGTGAGATCACGGGCGGTGGCCACCGGATCCTCCGCGTTGAAATCGATCGGCTCGGCGTTCTGCGCCCGTGCCCGCTCGAGCCGGTCGGCGATACCGTCGACGACCAGCACTCGCCCGGCGCCCTGCCGTTTCGCCGCGGCGATCGCGCACTGACCGACCACACCGGCGCCGAACACCAGAACGGTGTCACCCTCGGTGACCTGCGCGAGTCGTGCACCGAACCAGCCTGTCGGCAGCACGTCGGACACCATGATCGCCTGGTCGTCCACGACCCCTTCGGGCACCTTGACCAGGGTGTTCGCCGCGTACGGAATCCGGGCGTACTCCGCCTGCAATCCGTCGACCGGGCCGGTCCCCTCCGGCCCGCCGAAGAAACTCGTACCGGCCTGCGGTCCGTTCGGATTGGCCACATCGCACTGCGCGAAATACCCACTGCGGCAATACGCACAGTGACCACAGGACATCGTGGAGCACACCACTACCCGGTCGCCGGGGGCGAAACCCCGCACCGCCGAACCGGTTTCCTCGACCACGCCGACCGCCTCGTGGCCCAGCACCGTACCGGGCAGCATCCCGGGCATCGTGCCGCGCACCAGATGCAGATCGGTGCCGCAAATCGCCGACGTCGTCACCCGGACGATCGCATCGGTCGGCTCCTGGATCTTCGGATCCGCGACCTCGTCCAATCGAATGTCGCCGACACCATGCCAGACCACTGCTTTCACGTCGCCTCCTCGATATGCACGCGGCGCCACCCCGGCCGCCGAATCCCGGCCAGCCGGCCCGCTACGCGTGCGCGATTTCGGTCTGCGTCGTGCTACCCCTCGAGGTCACCGGCAAACCAACGCTCGGCCGGGGCCGAGCGGAACGCGCGGTGCAGGACGTCGTCGCCGAGACGCTGTCGAGCGGTGCATCGCACGGCCGACGATGGTCAGGGAAGGTGCAGGGCCAGGATGGCGGTGTCGTCGGTGACGCCCGCACCGAGTGTGCCGAGCAATTGAACGACCGCGGCGACGGCGTCGGTGGCCGAGACGGGAGCCAGCTCGCGAGCGAATTCGAGGAGCGCGGTTTCGCCGTACAACCCGTGGCCGGTGCGGGCCTCGAGTAGCCCGTCGGTGTAGAGCAACAGCGTGTCGCCGGGCTTCAATTCGACACTGGTCGAGGTGATCCGGGCATCCGGAAGTACGCCGATCAATTGTCCGCCCGGGGTCGGGAGGTAGTCGGCGGTGCCGTCGCCGCGAAGCAGCAGCGACGCGGGATGGCCGCCCGAGGCCAGAGTGACGGTCGCGCGCGGCCCATCGGGGTGTTCGCGGTCCACCGTGAGCCGGCCGTAGACGACGGTGCAGAAGCGTGCGTAGTCCAGGTCACGCACCATCACGTCGTTGAGGCGGCGCAGGACCGAGACCGGGCCCGGGTCGTAGACCGCGGCGGCACGCAGGGTATATCTGGCCAGCGAGGTGGTGGTTGCCGCGGTGACACCCTTGCCGCAGACATCGCCGAGGAACAGCCCCCAGGCTCCGGGCGCGATGGGAAACAAGTCGTAGAAGTCTCCGCCGACCTCGTCGGCCGTGGCGGCGTGGTAGTGCGCGGCGACGTCCAAGCCGGGCACCGGTTCCAGGGCCGAGGGCATGAGAGTGCGCTGGAGGGTGGCATTGAGCCGGTGCAGGCGTTCGCGTTCGCTCTCGGCCTCGCGGCGCGCGCGCAGCAGTTCGGATTCGTACGCACGGCGCTCGCGGGCATCGAAGATGGTGGTGCGGACCAGCAGTGGTTGCCCGTCGGCGCCGGTCTTGACCGTCGAGGTCACCAGTACCGGCAGCCGGGTACCGTGGGCGGCATTCCATTCCAGGGCTATCCCGTTGATGTGGCCCTGCATTCGCAGCAGCGGCGCGAAGTGGGTCTCGTGATACAGCCGGCCGCCGACGGTGAGCAGGTCGTTGAAATGCCGCCGGCCCACCAGGTACTCGCGTTCATAGCCGAGCCACCTCAACAACGTGGCGTTCACCTTCGCGATCCGCCCGTCCAGCAGCGTCGAGAGGTAGCCGCACGGCGCGTTCTCGTAGAGATCGTCGATATCGTCCTCGAGCAAGGCCATGAATTCCGCGCGGCGGCGCGGATCATCGGACTCGAACCCGAGATTCCGGGGATCGGGAACGTCCGTCCCGTTCATAGACTGCGCGCGAAATCGATGATCATATCCGCGGTTTCGCCGGGGGCGGCCAGTTGCGGGCAGTGCCCGCTCGCGGTCAGGGTCGTCAACCGGCTGCCGTCGATGCGCTGGTGAACGAACTCGCCCACTTCGGTCGGCGCTATCGCATCATCGGAGCATTGCGCCACCAGGGTCGGAACCGTCACCGCGGACAAGTCCTCGCGATTGTCCGACAGAAATGTCACTCGGGCGAAGGCCCTCGCTATATCGGGGCGGGTGCGGCAGAAACTCGTTTCCAGCTCTTCCGCCAATTCCGGCCGCTGCGGGTTGCCCATGATCACCGGCGCCATCGTGCCCGACCAGCCCAGATAGTTCGAGTCCAGCAATTCGAGCAGTTCCTCGATATCGCCGGCGCTGAAGCCGCCTCGGTATCCCGACTCCGGATCGTCGATGAAGCAGGGATTCGGCGCCAGCAAAACCAGCCCGGAGAACAGTGCGGGCTCGGCAGCCGCGGCCAGCACACCCATCATCGCGGCCACCGAATGCCCCACCAGGACAACAGGTTCCGGACTCACGGCCCGGCACACCTGCCGGAGATCATCGGCATATCCGGACATGGTCGAATACCGTTGCGTATTCCATTCCGACAGATCCGATCCACCCGAGCCGACATGATCGAATCGCACAACGGTGAAATGTGGTTCGAGCAACGGCGCCAGCAGCCGGAAGAGCCCCTGGTCACAACCGAACCCGTGAGCGAGCACCACGGTGCGCTCACCGGCCCGGCCCGACACGACCACCCGGTTCCGCGCCACCACATCGCTCACACCTGCCATGGTCCCAGATCCTGGGCGAATAGCTCGCTTATACCGCCTGACCTCGGGTTTCCAGCGGTAGGACCCAGACCTGGGCCACGCGGCGGGCCGCCGCGGCGATGCCGTGGGTCAGCCGCGCGCCGGAGCCTGCGCCGTGTCCGCGAGGGCGCTGGGCAGATCGTCGTAGAGGTCGAACATCCGGTCCAGACCCGTCACCTCGATCACTCGGCGCGCGGCCGGTGAGGCAGTCACACGCAGCGGGCGCGGGGCGGCGAGCTGCGCTGCGGCCTGCAGCACGCTCAAGCCCGCGGAACCGAGAAATCCGACCCGCGACAGGTCGATCACCACGGCGGTGTCCTGTCCGGCGCGCTCGATGACGGCCCGGAGGCTTTCGACCCGGGCCTGCAACTGCGGGGCGGTCAACGCGTCGACCTCGCCCCGCACGGACATCACCACCGCACCGTCATCGGTGCCGATTTCGATGTGCAGAACATCACCGTCACCGGAAGCCGATCGATCCACGGACATCACGCGCATCCTCACTCTCTAGCACTGCACAGCACACGACATTGCTCGGTCCCCCGCGGCAAGATTACCGACCGGAGGCGATTTCAAACGCTCGGGCAACCCCCGGTTTCGGTGGCGCGGGCGAATTCCGGTCGCTGGACGCCCGACCGAGAAGGGCCCGGTCATCGGGTTGCGCGGCATCGCGGCGGAATCGGATACGATTGCCGCTGCCTCGCGGTCCAGCAACCGGCCGATGGGTATTCGGCGTGCGCGTAACGCGCAGGATCCATGAGGGAGGCCGTGGTGTCGGTATGGACCGACGACTCCGCGGGAATATTCGCATGGCTGCAGGACATGGCGATTCTGCTGGTCGAAGACGACCCCGGCGACGCCCTACTGGTGGAGGAACTGGTCGGCGAGGAGGCCGGGCCGCGGATGCACTGGGTGCGGACGCTGACCGAGGCCGACGCCTACCTGACGACGCATACACCCGACTGCGTCCTGCTGGACCTGCATCTTCCCGATGCCCAGGGGCTGCAGGCGCTGGCCCGCATCCATCGGCACACCGATGCCGCCGTCGTGGTGATGACCGGACTGGACGAGGAGCGCACGGGCCTGGCCGCGGTCGCCGCGGGCGCCCAGGATTACCTGGTCAAGGGACGGGTCGACCAGGAACTGTTCGGCCGCTCGATGCGATACGCCGTACAACGTAAGCAGGCCGAGCGCGCGACCGTCGCGCTGCAGGCCAGTCAGATGCGCGCCCGGGAGAACGCCCGCCTGGAACGCGGACTGCTGCCCACCCCGCTGCTGTCACCGCAGAGCGCGGTGCAGGTGATCGCGCGCTACCGGCCGGGCCGCGACCACGCGCTGCTGGGCGGCGACTTCTACGACGTCGTCCAGGACTCCGCGGGTCTGGTGCACGCGATCATCGGCGACGTGTCCGGCCACGACCCCGACGCCGCGGCCACCGGTGTGGCGCTGCGATTGGCTTGGCGCACATTGGTTCTCAGCGGCATCGTCGGCGAGCGGCAGCTGCAACTGCTGGAGGAGGTGCTGCTGGCCGAACGCGCCCAACGGCAGACCTTCGCCACCGCCACGTCGCTGGTCCTGGATCCCGGTTCCCGGACGGTGCGGATCCAGCGCGCCGGACATCCCGGCCTGCTGGTGCATTCGAACGGCGAACTGCACTGGCTCGAGGTGCCCGGCGGCCCCGCCCTGGGCTTCTTCCCCGAACACGCGCATTGGCCGGTGCACGAGCTGGCGATGTCCCCTGACACCAGCCTGATGTTGTTTACCGACGGGCTCTTCGAAGGCTGCGTCGACGCGGCCAAGGGCCGGCTCGGCGAGGACGGGCTGCTCGAGCTGGCCCGGCAGGTGGCCTGCCCGATTCCCGAACGTTTCGTCGACGACCTCATCGCGCGGGTCGAGGGCCTGGCCGAGGCGGCCGGCGGCCTGGACGACGACCTGGCGATCCTGCACCTGCGCTGGCGGACGGAGAACCCGGACCGATGAGTACCTCACCCACGCGGCGCGGACCCGCGCTGATCCGCCGCCTGACCGTGATGAACTGGTTCCAGCTCGTCCTGGTCTGCATGATTCTGCTGGTCATCGGCGGGACACTGGTCGGCATCCAGGTCATCCACCAGACCAATCAGATCAGCGACCGGCTGCTGGACCGCACCACGCCCGCCATCGCCGAGGCGTATCGGCTGCAGAACGCGCTGATCAGTCAGGAAACCGGCCTGCGCGGCTACGCGCTCACCACTGATCCGCAGTTTCTCGAGCCCTACGACACCGGTCGGCGGCAGCAGAACGACTCGGCCGCCCGGCTGCGACAGCTGATCTCCGGCGAGCCGAAGTTGTCCGGCGATCTCGAGACCATCGATCGGCTGGCCGACCAGTGGCACAGTGTCTACGCCGCGCCACTGGCCACCGCGAGCACTCCCGACGCCGTGCGCGCCCTGGGGCAGACCAGCGCGGATCACGGTAAGAGCGTGTTCGATCAGCTGCGCAGCGCGTTCGGCGCGCAGAATCGGTCGCTCGCCGATACCCGGGCGCGCGACGTGGCCGCGCTGCGGCATGCGCAGAAGGTGCGCGACAACGCGCTGATCGCCATGATCGCCGCGTTCGTGGTGGCCGCCTTCCTGGTGCGGGAGCTGATGCGGCGGGGCGTGGCCCGTCCGCTGCGGTATCTGGCCACCGCCTCGACTCGGGTTGCCGACGGCGATTTCGATCACGTCATCGACGCGCACGGACCCGCCGACCTGGCTGCGGTCGCCACGGCGGTGGAACAGATGCGAAGACGCATCATCGAGGAACTGAGCGCCTCACGAGAGGCCGGCGCGGTGCTGAACGCGCAGACGGTCGAGCTGCGCCGATCCAACGCCGAACTCGAGCAGTTCGCCTACGTAGCCTCGCACGATCTGCAGGAGCCGCTGCGCAAGGTCGCCTCGTTCTGTCAGCTGCTGGAGAAGCGCTACGGCGATCAGCTCGACGAGCGCGGCCTGCAATATCTGTACTACGCCGTGGACGGCGCCAAGCGGATGCAGACCCTGATCAACGATCTGCTCACCTTCTCCCGGGTCGGCCGCGTCGGCGGTGACAGCGCTCCGGTCGTGCTCGATCAGCCGCTGGACAAGGCGATCGGCAATCTCTCGACGCTGATCGAGGAGACCGGCGCCCGGATCGAACGCCCCGATACCCTCCCCGAGGTCACCGGCGAGCCGGTTCTGCTCACGATGCTGTGGCAGAACCTGATCGGCAACGCGATCAAGTTCCGCCGCCCGGATACCGCGCCGGTGGTCCGGGTTACCTGCGAAGCCGACGATGAGTCCGGCGGCTGGCGCCTGACGGTGTCGGACAACGGAATCGGCATCGCCTCGGAATTCGCCGACAAGGTCTTCGTCATCTTCCAGCGGCTGCACGGCCGCGACGAATACAGCGGAACGGGCATCGGCCTGGCCATCTGCAAGAAGATCGTGGAATATCACGGCGGCCGGATCCGGATCGATACCGACTACACCGACGGCACCCGGTTCGTCTTCACCCTGCGCGGCACCGACACCGCACCCCTCGACATCCACGAAACCGAAGGAGCCCACGCATGACTCGCGCCGGCCAGCCGATCGACATCCTGCTCGTCGAGGACGACCCCGCGGACGAGCTGATGACCCGGGAAGCGTTCGAGGACAACAAGATCGGCAATACCCTGCACGTCGCCCACGACGGTCAGGAGGCGCTGGACTTCCTCTACCGCGTGGGTGAGTACGCCGAGGCGCCGCGCCCGGATCTGATCCTGCTGGATCTGAACCTGCCCAAGTACGACGGCCGCGAGGTGCTGGGCAAGATCAAGTCCGACCCGGATCTGTCGCACATCCCGGTGGTCGTGCTCACCACCTCCGCGGCGGAGGAGGACATCCTGCGCAGCTACCGGCTGCACGCGAACGCGTACGTCACCAAGCCGGTCGACATCGACCAGTTCATCGCGGCCATCAAGCAGATCGACGAATTCTTCGTTCAGGTCGTGCGCTTGCCGAACCTGTGAGCCGGAGGGCTCAGGACACGCTCTGCCGCCCTGCGGCCAGGGCGGCGTCGAGCGTGTCGAACACCGCCAGCACCTTGTCCAGTCCGGTCACCTCGATGGGGCGGCGCACCGCGGTGGAGGCGACCACCCGCAACCGCTCCGGTTTGGCCGCGTCCGCGACGACGCGCAGGGCGCTGAGCCCAGCCGAACCCATGAAACCGACCCCGGACAGGTCCGCGACCGCCGCGGCGCCGTCCTGGCCGGCCTGTTCGAGGGCAGCCTGCAGCTGCGGCACCGAGACGATGTCGATCTCCCCGCGCACCGCGACCACCTTGGTGTTCGCCCGAGTGTGCACCTCGATATCGAGCGTGTGCGCCTCGTCCCCGCTCATCGCCACCGTTCACCTCCGTTGCACGGGCTCGGCCGGGAGGATCCGTCCTCCGGTCGCCGAACCATGTTCTCCGGGTAGAACCTACCGCACGCGGCGGGCCTGGACGTACCGCGACGACGGGAGTGGTCGGACGATCAGTACCCTCGCAGGGAATGAGAAGAGGTTCGGCCGCGGTACGGAATTCGGGAGTAGTGAAGTGAGTCTGGACGAGACGACATCCGCGTCGGCGGCGCGCACCCGCACCATCGGTATCCGAGTGAGTGCGGATTTCGAGGAATTGGCGATGCTGCGAGCCGTCGCCGAGACCATCGCGCTGCTGGCGGACTTCGGCATCGACGAGGTGACCGATATCCGGCTCGCGTTGGAAGAGGTCGCCACCACGCTGATCCGGGACGCGGTTCCCGGATCGGAGCTGGACTGTGAGATCGGCTACGACGACACATCGATGACCATCCGGGTCGCCTCGATCGCCGCGTCGGACCTCGGGCCCGATCAGAACGGCATGAGCTGGCACATCGTGTCGACGCTGACCGATTCGGTGAGCACCACGGTCGAGCCGATCGACGCGGCGACGGGCGGGTACCGCACCACCATCGAATTCCGTTGGACGAGCGGGGTGCGATGACCGGCTCCTCCGGTCCCGCGAGGGACACCGGTGAGGGTTACGAGAATCTCGAACCACTGTTCGCCGAGATGGCCGGACTCGCCGAGGACGACCCGCGGCGACGCCGGCTGCGCGAGCAGATCATCTCCCGCAGCCTGCCCATGGCCGAGCACGTCGCTCGCAAGTTCTCCGGGCGCGGGGAGAATTTCGAGGATCTGTTGCAGATCGCCCGCGTCGGACTGGTCGCCGCGGTGGACCGCTTCGATCCCGATTACGGCGCGACGTTCCTGGGCTTCGCGGTGCCGACCGTCATGGGTGAGGTGCGCCGGCACTTCCGCGATCATGCCTGGACGATCCGAGTTCCGCGGCGGCTCAAGGAGATTCAGCTCAAGCTGGGCCCGGCGATCGAGAAGCTGAGCCAGGAGCTGGGCCGGGTGCCCCGCGCCCGCGAGATCGCCGAGGAACTCGAGGTCGACCTGTCGGAGGTGACCCAGGCGCTGATCGCGCGCAACGCCTACCAGACCGCCTCGCTGGACGGCGCCGACCACGACGACGGCAACTCCAGCACGCCTGCGCTGCGCGACACCCTGGGCGCGGAGGAACCCCGCTACGAATTCGTCGAGGACTACCTGGCCGTCAAACCGCTGCTCGCGGCCCTGCCCGATCGGGAACGCGAGGTGCTGATCATGCGGTTCTACGGTTCGATGTCGCAGCAGCAGATCGCCGACCGGCTGGGATGTTCGCAGATGCAGGTGTCCCGGTTGCTCGCGAAGACACTGAAGACGCTGCGGCAGCAGGCACTGCCGGACTGAACGGCACGGGGCCGGGGGCGGCGGATTCGACCGTGCCCGCCACCGGTGCGACGACCTGGACGGATAATGTTGCGGTGATCGATAGTGAACATCTCGGGCCGCACCTCGTGACAGCGCTCGGCAGTGTGATGGGCAACGAGGCGTGTTCCGAAGCGGGGGAGTTCCGCTTCTGTCTCGCCCAGCAGCGGTGGGAATGGTCCGACGAGTTGGCGCGCATGTTCGGCTACGAGCCCGGCGCCGTCGAGCCGACCACCGAACTGCTTGTGGCACACCAGCATCCGGACGACCGGGCCGATCTCGAGGCCCTGCTGGAGAAGGTCGTGACCTGCGGCGAGCCGTTCTGCAGCCGGCACCGCATCATCGATACCAGCGGCGCGGTGCACGAGGTGATCGTCATCGGCGAATACGAGACCGATGACGCGGGCACGGTGATCGGCACGACGGGATACTTCGTCGATCTCACCGATGCGCTGGAGCAGGAACGCAACGAGGCCCTGAGTGAGGCGCTGCCCGAGGTGATCGCCGCGCGGGCGCCGATCGAGCAGGCCAAGGGCGTGCTGGTCCTGGTCTACGACCTGAGTCCGGAACAGGCTTTCGCGGTGCTGAAATGGCGCTCGCAGCAGACCAACACCAAACTGCGCGATCTGGCCGCGCGGTTGGTCGAGGAGGCCCGGGGCATGAACCCGAACGCTGCCGGTCTGCGAACCAGATTCGACCACGTGCTGCTCACGGTGCACGAGCGCATCGAGGAGCTGCAGGCGGCCGCCGAATAGGAGTCAGGCGTCGAAACGGTCGGAGCGCTCGCGACCGCCCTGGTCCGGGATGCGCACTCGCATCTCCACGACCGTGCCGGTGTCCCCGGTGCGTATCTCGACATCCGGGACGATGGCGCGGATGATCGCCATCCCCCGCCCGCGCCTTTGATCCGGCTCCGCGTCCTGCGGCTTCCATCGGCCGTGGTCGGTGACGACGATGTGCAGCCGGTCCCCCTCGACGCGGCCGGTCACCGAGACCGGGCCGCCGTCGCCGCGGTGACCGTGTTCGACCGCGTTGGTGCATGCCTCGTCCACGGCCAGCAGCAGGTCGGCGATCCGGCTCTCGTCGATCGCACACTTCGCGAGCCACGATCGCACCGCGCCGCGGACCCTGCCGAGCTGGTCCGGCACGGCCGCGAACCGCAATTCCAGCGGCTGCGTTCGAGGCAGGTTGGTTACTGTCATACGGCGAGGTCGGCCGTCGGCAGCGGAGGTGTGCGGACCGGCTCTGTCACCGGGTCCTGGCCCCGGAACACCGTCATTATCCTGCGTCGGTAACTCCACGCCACCGCACCGTAGGCAAGAATGACCGTCGCCGCCAGGCTTCCCGACACGACCGCGATCAGCGACACCAACGACGCCACGTCACTTCCTCCTGTTGCGGCTGCGACTGTTCTCGCGCCGCGTCTTCGAACGGACCTCATGGCAATATCCCGTTCGGTAGAGGTCAAACACTACCGGGAAGAGCCCGAGACACTCGTCACAGGCGCGGCCCGGCCGCCCGCGCCCGCCGGGAAGGCCCCGCGCGTGCGGCCTCGAATTCGGCTGCGACCGTTCGGGTCTCGGCCGTTTGCAGCCGGAATTCGGGGGTATCCGCATTTCTGCCGCCCAGCGGTGACAACGACCGCGTGGCACGAATGAGAGGAATGGCGATGACAACGCTACTGCTGGCTGTGCAAACCCACCCCGAAGCCGCGGGTTTCATTCTGCGCGGAATCAAGGGCATATTCGTGGCCATCGGCAGCATCCTGGCTGCGATAATCTGCGGCATAATCGCCGGATTCAAGGGACGCAACCCGCTGGGCTGGGGAATTCTCGGCCTGTTCTTCAGCATTTTGACCCTGATCGTGGTCATCGTTATCCCCAGTAAGAAATCCTGACCGTTCGCCGGACCGGCCTCGCCCACACCCGGTGGGCGTGTCCGTCCCCGACCCGTGCCGTGGCCTGGCGTGGCGTGCGCATGCCGGTCGCCGTGGCCGATGCAGCAGTCGCTGCCGCGCCCGGGCGGACTGTTCGGCTTCCGAAGCGACCCAGGATGCGCTGGAGAATACTATTCTCCATATTCGGAAGTGCAATTGCCGACGCGGGAGCGGGTTGAAGTGACCAGCTGACGGGCCAGGACTCGGCACACGCGGTGCGCGGCCGGAGGAGATGATGAGGCGCTCGCAGCGCTGCGGCGCGCCACCACGAAGGAGATACGATGACGGAACCTTCTGCCGCACAAGAGGTCCCGCGACCGCCGCAGGGCGATTGGCTGGGCACGCGGTATCTGCGGTTCACGCGGGAAGGTCCGTTCGGTGTCTGCACGCTGGATCGTCCCGAGGCGCGCAACGCGCTGACCCCGGCGATGTACTTCGGCATCAAGTACGCGGTGAATCACGTCGGTTCCGATCCGGATCTGGCCGGGCTGCTGATCACCGGCACGGGCGACGTCTTCGCCCCCGGCGGCGATATGGGTGGCGGCGGCAGCGACAACTGGATGAGTTTCGGTTCGGCGCTGGGCATGGACGCGCTGCCGTTCGAAACCTTGCGCCAGTCCGCGAAACCGGTGGTGGCGGCGGTGAACGGACTGTGCCAGGGCGGCGGGCTGCAGATCGCGCTGTGTGCCGACATGGCCGTGGTCAGCGACCGCGCGACCTTCCGGGTGCCCGAGCTCTACCGCGGCATCGCCGATACGTACTACAGCCAGATGCTGGCCCGGCTGATCGGGCCGGTGCGCACCCGCGACCTGATGTTCACCGGCCGGACCCTCACCGCGCACGAGGCGCTGGACTGGGGCATGGTCGCCCGCGTCGTCCCGCACGCGGAACTCCCCGAGGCTGCCCGCGAGGTCCTCGCGCGGTGTTGCCGCACCGCGCCGGACGCGCGGGCGGCGATCAAATCCAGCCTCGACAACTACCTGGGCCTCTACGACCGGATCGGCATGCAGGCGAGTCTGCGCAAACCCGAAGCGGCCGAAGGGTTCCGGGCCTTCAAGGAACGCCGCTCACCGGACTGGGTGCACCCCGCGCTGCGATTGGACGGGCGGCTGTGACCCGCAGCCGGGCGGCTGCGCTCAGCGCGGGTCCGCGGGAGTGAGTTCGCGGGCGAGCGCCCGGCTGTAATCCCGGAACACCCGATCCAGCGAGATCGAGGGATCCAGCAACCAGGTGGTTTCCATCCCGCTGAGAAATGCGACCACCTCGACGGCCTTCACCGCCGGATCCACATCCGCACGGAACCGGCCGCTGCGCTGACCTCGCCGAATACCTTCGGCGATCACCTCGACACTCGCCCGATGCCGGTCGAGCAGACGACCGCGCAGCGGGGCGTCGGGATCGAGGTTCTCCGCCAGCAGCACGGTGTACATGCCGATCAGATGCGGCGCGCGGCGAAAACGCTCGACCACGTTCTCGATCTCCGCGATCACGTCACCACCCAGGTCGGCGTGCCGCTCGTCGTCCGCGTCGCGGGCATCGAGCACCGCCCGCAGCAGTTGATCCTTCGATTCGAAGTGGTGCAGCAGCCCCGCTCGGGTGACCCCGGCCTTCTCGGCGATCTGCGCGAGCGTGGTGTTGCGCCAGCCGTAGCGGGTGAGCAGGCGCTGTGCGACCACCAGGATTCGCGAACGCCGCTGCTCTCCCTTGGCCAGCAACGTCTGATAAGGCCGGGAAGGCGCGTGACCGGGCACGGGACTCCTTAGCTCGGCGAACTTACCGACTCAACAGTAGGTCTACCGCGCAAGCGCCACAAGGTGTACGCACTATCGCACTCGAGAATGCAGACATACATTGAAGAGAACGCTATTCTCACATAAAGGAGCGAAGCATCGCCGCCATACCGACAAACTGCACCAGCACCCACCCGGGAGCCTTCATGACCACCGCCGTAACCCCTTCGTCGCCACAGTGCGGCAACCAGGGCCAGCACCCGCCCGGAACGCCGATCCGCTCGACGGTCACCGAGATCCTCGACTACTTCGGCAAGTGCCCGCGCTGCGGATACTTCGCCGGGGCAGCACATATCGCGCACACCTACGCGGATGGCAGCACCGACTCGGAAACCGTCGCCACCTGCGGACAGCCGTGCGGCTGGCAGGGCCCGGCGGCCGGCACCCGCATGACCCACGCACACAGACGCCGATAGCTCCGGCGAGCGGCGAGAACTCGCCCGAGCCGGAACGATCCGCACGCACGACAGCGATCGAAGCGGACCGCATCCTGGCGACACCGAGCCCACGGGACACGTCGAGCCCGTGGGCTCTCTTCTACCTGCGTCTTTAGAGTTTCGCTTCCGCAAATCGAGAGTATTGTTCTACTCTCAGTTAGAACATGATTCTGATAGTTGCTCGGTGGAGGTGGTTCGTGGACTCCGACGCGTTCACAGGGATTCGGGTCGTCGAACTCGCACAGTGGGTGTTCGTGCCGGTGGCGGGGGCGCTGCTGGCCGACTGGGGCGCGGACGTCGTGCGCATCGAGCGGCCCACCGGGGATCCGTATCGGCAACTGGCCACCCAGCGCATCGGATCGGACAGCGACGGCGTGAATCTTTCCGTGGCGCTGGCGAATCGGGGCAAGCGATCGATGTCGATCGATCTGGGCACCGAGCGCGGGCGCGAACTGCTGCACGAATTGCTGGCCACCGCCGACGTATTCCTCACCAACTTCCGGCCGGGCGCGCTGGCGCGGCTCGGACTCGACGCCGAACGGCTCACCGCCAGGTATCCCCGGCTGGTGTACGCCCGCGGCCACGGGTTCGGGGTGCGCGGTCCGGGTGCGGACAAACCGGGTTACGACTCCTCGGCGTTCTGGGCGCAAGGCGGTGTGGCCCATGTGCTGACCCCGCCCGAGCGGGATCACCCGATCAGTCAGCGCGGCGCGATGGGCGACCGAAACGGCGCTGTGGCACTGGGATTCGGCATCTCCGCGGCACTGCTGCGCCGCGAACGCACCGGCCGCGGCGGCATCGTGGACGTCTCGCTGCTGGCCAGTGCGATGTGGATGCTGTCCTCCGATGTGCTCGCCGCGTTGTCCGGCGCCCGGCCGCGGGCGGTCTCCGGCCGGGGCGGGGCGGTGAACCCGCTGGTCGGCAGCTATCGCACCAAGGACGGCCGGCACATCCAGTTGGTCTTCCTGGAATCCGATCGCTACTGGGCCGACTTCTGCCGGTTGATCGGCCGCGAGGATCTCATCGACGATCCGCGCTTCGTCGATCTGGCCGCTCGCGGCGCCAATCGCGCGGACTGCGTGGCCGAACTCGAGGCCGAATTCGCCGGACGGACCTTCCAGGAGTGGAAGGATCTGCTCGCGGGCCTGGACGCGCCGTGGGCCCCGGTGCAGGCCGTGGAGGAGTTGCTCGACGACCCGCAGGTCCGGGCAAATCAGTACCTGGGCCGGGTGGAGCTCGAGGACGGGCGGTCCTACTCCCTGCCCACCGGACCGGTGCAATTCGACGAACAGCCGCCGCGGCTGCGCCGCGCACCCGAGCACGGCGAGCACACCGAACAGTGCCTGCTCGACCTCGGCTATTCCTGGGACCGAATCACCGAACTCAAGGACGCCGGGGTGATCCCGTGACGCGCCCGACTCCGGTCCCGGACGAATCCTCCGCCGCGTACTGGGCCGCGACCGCCCGGCACGAACTGGCCGTCCCGCGCTGCGCGCGATGCGACGCGTATTCCCTTCCGCCCGAGGCCGTCTGTCGCCACTGCGGCTCGACGACGCCGGACTTCCGCTTCGTGCGGGTGAGCGGAGACGGCACGGTCCGGTCCTGGACCACGGTGCATCGGGCGACGCTGACGGGCTTCGCCGAGGAGGTGCCGTACCTGCTCGTCGACGTCGAACTCGCCGAACAACCCGGTCTGCGGATGATCGGACGGCTACTCGACGGACCGAACACCGTTGTGCGACAGGGCGATTCGGTGCACGTGGCCTTCGAGGACATCGCCGCGGACGTCGCGGTACCCGCATTCGTCCTGACCGCCCGAACGGCACCCCGATGACCGGCCGGTTCCGCGCGGGCGGCACGGTGGCCGTGGCCGGGTTCGCGCACAGCGCGGTGCGGCGGCATTTCGACCGGCCGCTGGGCGCGGTCACCATCGATACCGCGCGGGCGGCGATCGCCGATGCCGGTCTGCGAGTGCCGGACATCGACGGATTCGTCGCTGCCGCACTGTTTCCCACCGCCGGAGCGCACACGGTCCAGGACGGGGTGAGTACCGTGACCGCCGGATGGCTGGCCCAGCACATCGGCTCGGACCCACGCTACGTCGCGGGATTCCAGGGCATCGGCCAGATGTCCGGCTCGGTTGCCACGGCGGTCAACGCGATCGCCGCCGGCGCCGCGGATTACGTTGTGCTGCACCGTGCCCTGCACAATCCGAGCGGCGGCTACCACGACAACCCGGTGACCGCGATCGCCGGTCCGCAGCAGTGGACCGCGCCGCAGGGCTACAGCGGCCCGCTGTCGATGATCGGGTTGCCCTACAGCGAATATCTCCAGCGCTACCGAGCCGATCCCGCGGCCATGGCGAACGTCGTCGTGGAGGCGCGCCGGAACGGGGCCGAGCTGCCCTGGTCGTACTGGTACCAGCGGCCCATCACCGTCGAGGACTACCTCGCCGCGCCGATGATCAGCGCGCCGGTACGCCGCCTGGACTGCGATATCCCGGTCGACGGCGTGGCCGCGTTCGTGCTGACCTCGGCCGAACGCGCCCGCGATCTGCCGCATCCCCCGGTGTACATCGCGGGATATGCCGGAAGCGGGCCGACACCGCATCGGCTGCCGACGCATTGGCCGTTGGACGACATCATGGCCGGAGGGGCTGCCACCGCGCGAAGGCTCTGGGAGGCAACCGGACTCGGCCCCGGTGACGTGGATCTGCCGCAGCTGTACGACGGATTCTCTCCGTTCGTCTACTTCTGGCTGGAATCGCTCGGCCTGTGCCCGGTCGGCGAGGCGCACCGGTTCGTCCAGGACGGCGGCATCGACACCGGTACGGGCCTGCCGGTGCTGTCCGGCGGCGGCGCTCTCGGCACGGGACGCATGCACGGTATTCCGCAGATGCTCGAGTGCTATCTGCAACTGTCCGGGCGCGCCGGTCCCCGCCAGCGCGCCCGCGCGACGGTGGGCCTGGCCTGCCAGTCCTCCCCCCACTACGGCGGTGCCGTGCTCTACACCAGCGAGCCGTTTTGACCTTGTGCGGCGACGACGAAGGAGATGTGACATGGCGATGATCCTCGCCGAGCGGCGGTCCTATGTGGCCGGTCGATGGGTGACGGGTGGGTCTCCCTTCGCCGTGGAGAATCCGGCCGATGAGTCCGTGGTCACCGAATTACCGGCCACGCCTGTCGCCGAGTTCGAACGCGCCGTGATCGAGGCCCGGCGGTCATTCGACAGCGGCGTCTGGGTCCGGGCCACACCGGCCGATCGCGCCCGCGCCCTGCACGCCTTCCTCGACCGGCTCGAACAGGACCGCGACGCGCTCGTGGCCACCATGATCGCCGAGGCCGGCCAGCCGCTCGCATTCGCCGAACGGTCCCAGTTCCTCGCCGGAATTTCGCTGGCGCGCAACATCATCGAGCTGTACCTGACGATGCCCGAGGAACGGGCCAACCCGGTTCCGGTGGACGAGCTGACCCGCGGCCGGGTGGCACTGAGCATCCGCCGGTACGAACCGGTGGGCGTGGTCACCGCGATCACGCCCTACAACGCGGCGTTCATCATGGCCTTGCAGAAGATCGTCCCCGCGCTGCTCACCGGCAATTCGGTGATCCTGCGGCCGAGTCCGCTCACCCCGATCTCCTCGCTGGTCTTCGGCGCCGCCGCCGAGGCGGCCGGACTACCGCCCGGCGTTCTCAGCGTCGTCGTCGAATCCGGCTCCGCGGGAGCGGAATTGCTCACCGGTCACCCCGCGGTGGACATGGTCTCGTTCACCGGCTCGACCGCCGTCGGTGCGGCGATCGCCACGCAGGCCGCACCGACGATCAAGCGGGTGGCGTTGGAGCTCGGCGGTAAATCAGCCCAGATCTACCTGCCCGACGCGGTGGCCCGAGCCGGGGCCGGAGCGGCCGCGGTGGTGGGCGGGACGGCGGGCCAGGCGTGCGTCGCGGCCACCCGGATGCTGGTACCGCGCGAGGTCAAAGATGAAGTGGTAGATACTGTTTCGAAGGTGTACGCCGGTCTGCGAGTCGGCCCGCCGACCGATCCGGCGACCACCCTCGGCCCGGTGATCAGCGCGGTCCAGCGAGAACGCTGTGAGCGCGTGATCGCTCGTGCGGTCGAGGCGGGCGCGACGCTCGCTCAGGGCGGCGGGCGCCCCGCGGAATTCGACCGTGGTTACTACGTGCAGCCAACCGTGCTCGACGTGCCCGACAACGCCAATCCCGCCGCGCAGGAGGAGATCTTCGGCCCGGTGCTGTCGGTGATCGGCTACCGGGACATCGATGACGCGGTAGCGATCGCCAACGACAGCCGCTACGGATTGTCCGGCCAGGTGTACGGGGCCGACCCCGCCGCCGCGACGGCCGTTGCCCGGCGCCTGCGCACCGGCGCGGTCAACGTCAACACCGCCGTGTTCAGCGCGTACGCACCGAGTGGCGGTTACAAGCACAGCGGCCTGGGCCGTGAGCGGGGCCCGGACGGCATCCGGGCCTTCCAGGAAGTCAAACATCTGGCCATCGGCGAATTCCGGTGACCACCACTGGATCCGAAGGAGGACCCATGTCCGATCTGTGCCTCGACTGGTTGATCTCGGTCGACGACCACATTCTCGAGCCCGGCAACCTGTGGGTGGACCGGGTTCCGCGCGCGGACCGCGAGCGCGCACCACATCTGGAGGTCGGTGACGACGGCATCGACTTCTGGACCTTCGACGGCAAGCGTTTCCCCAGCTCGGGCCTGAGCGCGGTGGCCGGGAAGTCGAAGGAGGAGTTCAGCCCGAAACCGTTGCCCTACAGCGAGATGCGCGCGGGCTGCTATGACCCGAAGGCACGCGTCGAGGATATGGACCGCGCGGGAATCCTTGCCTCCCTGTGCTTCCCGACGGTCACCCGGTTCTGCGGCCAACTCTTCTCCGAGGGCAGCGATCGCGAATTCGGCCTGGTCTGCCTGAAGGCGTACAACGACTGGATGATCGAGGAATGGTGCGGCGCCGCGCCCGGCCGCTACATTCCGCTCGTGCTGATCCCGCTGTGGGATCCGAAACTCGCCGCCGCCGAACTCGAACGCTGCGCCGCCAAGGGCGCGACCACCTTCGCCTTCTCGGAAAACCCTGCCCCACTGGGACTTCCGACGATCCACGACCCGAATGGCTACTGGGATCCGGTGATGGCCGCCGCCAACGATCTGGAGATGGTCGTGTCGATGCATGTCGGGTCCTCGTCGACCGTGCCGCAGATCTCCCCGGACGCGCCGTTCCTGGCCAATCTCGCCTGGGGCGCGACCCGCACCTCGGGAGCCATGCTGTCCTGGCTGTTCAGCGGTATGTTCCAGCGCTACCCGAAACTCAAGATCGCCCTGTCCGAGGGCGAGATCGGCTGGATGCCGTACTTCCTCGAGCGCGCCGAACAGGTGCTGGACAAGCAGCGGCACTGGGTGAAGAAGGGCGTGCGATTCGGTGAGCACGCGGCCAGTCACCACGTCGACCTGGACACCCTCGACATCCGCAGCACGTTCCGGGAGCACATCTTCGGCTGCTTCATCGAGGACGTCCACGGCATCGCCAGCATCGATGTCATCGGCGAGGACAACATCATGTGCGAGACCGACTATCCGCATTCAGACTCCACCTGGCCGGACTGCATCCAGAGCGTGCGGCGGGTCATCGAGCACCTGCCCGAGCAGACGCAGTACAAGATCCTGCGCGGCAACGCCGAACGGCTGTACCGCTTCACCCCGGCCGAACCTCCGGTTCTCGCCGGAGTCTGAGGTGGCGAACTGGACGGTCCGGGTCGACCGGACCGCCTGCATCGGATGTGGGGTCTGCCTGGACTACGCACCGCGCAGCTTCGACCGGAACGAGGACGGCCAGGCCGTGCTGCGCGAACCGCCGGGCGACGAGCTGGACCGGGTCCGGCAGGCGGTGGACGCATGCCCCACCGGCGCACTGCAATTGACGATCGGCGGCACGCCGAGTGACGAGAGTGGATTCGAATGATGCTCGAAGGTAAGGGCGTGGTCGTCACCGGCGCCGGGTCCGGCGTGGGCGCCGCTTCGGCGGTACGGTTCGCCGCCGAGGGCGCCCGCGTGCTGTGCGCGGACATCCGGCTCGAATCGGCAGAGGTGACCGCGCACACGATCCGGAAGTCCGGTGGCACAGCCGTTCCCATCGCCTGTGACGTGGCCCGCGAGGACGAGGTCGAGGCGTTGATCGGCGCGGCGGTCGAGCACTTCGGCCACCTGGACGTGATGTACAACAACGTGGGCGTGCCGACACCGCGGCTGGGCGCGAAGCTGGAGGACCACTCGGCGCGGGATTTCCAGCGGCTGTTCGCGATCAATGTCGGCGGGGTGTTCTTCGGCTCCAAACACGCTGTCGCACAGTTCAAGCGGCAGGGGGACGGCGGAGTCGTGCTCAATACCGGATCGGTCGCGGGAATGGTGGCCTGGGGCGGTGCGGTGTACGCCGCGACCAAGGGCGCGGTACATCAGTTGACCAAGGCCGTGGCGATCGAGGGCGCGCCGTTCGGCATCCGCGCCAATGCGATCTGTCCAGCGGGTATGCCGTTCACCAGGTTCATGGCGGCCGGGGGCCTGGGCGAGGATCCCGAGTCGGTCACCCGCGCGGCCGAGAGCACCGCGGCCAACCATCCGCTGGGCCGCCCGATCACCGCCGAGGACTGCGCCGAGGCCGCGGTATTCCTGGCATCCGAACGCGCCGCGAACATCACCGGCATCCTCCTGCCGGTCGACGGCGGATACGTGGCGAGGTGAGAACATGTCTGCCGCAACACGATTGGACCGAAACCGGGTCCGCGAGCTGTTCGATCTGCGTGGTTCCCACCTCGTGCAGACCGGCGGCGACTACGAGGACGACCCCTATCCGGTCTGGCATCGGCTCCGCGCACAGGCGCCGGTCCAACCGGGCACGCTGCACGAGCTGACCGGTTATCCGGGCCACGCGGTATTCCACGGACTGCCCGAACCGGATCGGGAACATTTCTCCGCATTCGGTTTCGCCGCTTGCGATTCGGCGTACCGCAACCCGGAGGTGTTCGTGTCCGCGCCCCATCCGGTGGATCCCAATCAGGGACCGGTCGGCGCGACGAACAGCATGCTCGCGATGAGCGGCGCCCAGCACCGCAGGTATCGGGCGCTGGTACAGCCGTCGTTCACGCCGTCGAACGCCGGCTGGTGGATCGACAACTGGATCGAACGCACCGTCCACGAACTCATCGATGGCTTCATCGACGAGGGCCGCGCGGAACTCAACGTGGACTTCTGCGCGGCCATCCCGGTACTGACCATCACCGGCAGCTTCGGTGTTCCGGTCGATCAGGCCTTGGAGATCCGCGCGGCGCTGCAACGGCCGGACCGGGTCGTGGATCTGATCCACCCGCTCGTGGCCGCGCGCCGCGAATCCCCGCGCGACGATCTGCTCAGCGTCCTGGTCCAGGCCGAACTTCCCGGCGAGGACGGCGCGGCCGAGCGGCTCACCGATGCCGAAATCCACTCGTTCGCAGTGCTTTTACTGACCGCCGGATCCGGCACCACCTGGAAACAGCTGGGCATCACCCTGACCGCGCTGCTGCAGCGCCCCGAGCTGCTCGAGGCGGTCAGAGCCGATCGGAGGCTGCTGCGCCCGGCCATCGACGAGGCGCTGCGCTGGCAGCCGACCGACCCGATGTTCTCCCGATATGTCATGCGCGACATCGACTTTCACGGAGTTCACCTGCCCGAGGGCGCGGTGCTGCACTTGGGCGTGGCCGCAGCCAATCGCGATCCCGCGCGCTGGCCGGACCCGGACGTCTACGACATCACCCGAAAACCGCGGCCCTCCTTCGCCTTCGGCAGCGGTGCGCACGCCTGCCTGGGGATGCACGTGGCCAAGGCGGAGATGGCGACCGGGATCGGCGCGCTGCTGGACCGGCTGCCGAACCTGCGTCTGGACCCCGACGCCCCGCCGCCGCGCGTGATCGGCCTGTACGAGCGCGGCGCGACCGAAATTCCCGTGCTGTTCGGCTGACCACGCGCTCGAGCCGACCATACGATCTGGAGGTACGATGCCCGATTCCGCTTACCAACCGCCCGACATCACCTTGCGGGGGGACGAACATGTGGCCCGGTACCAGGAGACCGACGGTACTGTCGGCTATACCTGGAACGGCGTTCCGATCCTGCTGCTGACCACGACCGGACGCAAGAGCGGCGCCCGCCGCACCTCGGCGCTCATCTACGGCCGGGACGGCGCGGACTACCTCGTGGTCGCCTCCATGGGTGGCGCACCGCGTCACCCATCCTGGTATCTCAACCTGCAGGCGCATCCCGATGCCGAGATTCAGGTCAAGGCCGAGCACCTGTCCGTCCGCGCGCGGACCGCCACCGGCGACGAACGCCGTCGGCTGTGGGGGCTCGTCACGGCATACTGGCCGAACTACGACGTCTATCAGGAACGCACCCGGCGGGTGATACCGGTCGTCACGCTCAGCCCCGTTTGAAAGGCAGGTCCGCAGTGGTTCCATCGGATTCTTCGGTCACGCAGGAAACACCGGCATGGGCCGATCGCGCCGCGGCGCGATCACGGTCGGTGCAACGCTCGCGCATCCGCAGTATCGAGCAGGCGCAGACTATCGTCGCCGCGGCCCGCCGCCTGCTCGAGACCGAAGGATCCGGTTTCACCACCCAGCAGTTGTCCAAGGAGGCGGGCATCGCCCTGCAAACCTTCTACCGGCATTTCGCGAGCAAGGATCAACTGCTGCTGGCCGTCTTCGAGGACTTCCTGATCGAGGCATCGGGCCGGCTCGCCGAGGCGGCTCGGGAACTGCCGGATCCGTTGTCCCGCTTGCGTTTCTACATCTCCTCCGCGGTGCGTTCGCTGGACGGCAGCCAGGGCGCCGCACCGCGCTTCGTCACCGCCGAACACTGGCGGCTCTACCAGCTGTTCCCCACCGAGATGGCCGGGGCCAACCAGTCTTTCGCGGACCTCGTCGAGCAGGAACTGCGCGATGCCACGCAGGAGAATCTGCTGCACAGCGCCGATCCGGCCGCCGACGCGTGGCTTGCCACCAAACTCGTCATGTCGGTGTACCACCACTACGCGTTCGCACCCGCACCGGTGGACACCGGTGAGATCGGCGAACGCCTGTGGTCCTTCGGCCTGGCCGCCTTCGGCGGCCGGCGTGCCGGGAAGTGACTACCGGTCGTATCCGCGGCGGCCCCGCGTGATGTCGATGACCACCGCGTCAGCGGCGCCGTCAGGGGCGAACTCCGGGCCGAGCGAACCGATCGAGTCGTCCCGCGGCCACGAGCCCAGATGCACCAGATCGGCCACGAAGCCCCCGAATGGCCCACGGCGATGGAATGTTTCGGTACCCGGCACCGGCGCGGCGGGTTCCCCGGCCAACGTCAACGCACTGGCCTTGAACGCCCGCGCGGCCGCGGACAACCGATGCTCCACCCCACGCACCCGCCCCTCGCACCGGCCCCAGAACAATATCTCCTCCGCATGCGTTTCCAGATTCGCGGTCACCCCCGCACGCACCCGCGCATCGGACTCGAAAACCGTTGCCGCGACCACGAGTTCATGCGGCCAGATCTGCACCGCGTCCGGCGGGGAACCCAACGCGTCCTCCAGATTCACCACGATCGCACCCAGGATCCGCAACGGCGCCGGATCGCCAAGATCCGGCACCACGACGGTGACCTCCCAGCCCGCCATCACCCGATCGAACACCCAGCCCCCCACCGAATGCACCGCATCCAGCACACTCGGGGCGATGATCGCCACCCGGTACCGCAACCGATGCCTGCACGCATGAGCCCGCGCATCGGCCACCGTGCGAATCGCACACACACCACGATCGAGGGTATCGAGGGATCGAACGACCATAGGAATCCCATCCGCTGCCAAACCTACTAACTCTCCAGTAGGTCGGTCACCACGATAGAACCACCGCCCCCAGTGTGACAAGGCTCTCCATCAAGATCCTTTCGCCGGAGCCGCCCGGAAGCCGCATTCTCATTGGGAGCGAATACAAGGGAACCAGCAGGAGACCAGGGTCACTGCAAAGAGCGGTCGGACGACATCACATTCTCCGGTACAGTGCAACAATGTTCTGCACAGGCGACAACCTACAGGTTCATCCGTGACAAGCCCCGCCGAAGAACCGGGCTGGAAGCAACGGGCGGTCGAGCGGTCGCTGCGCACCGCCAAGATGCGAGCCGAGCAGCGGGTGCAGCGCTTCCTCGACGCCGCGCAGGCGCTGATCACCGAGAAGGGCACCACCGACTTCACCGTCCAGGAGGTCGTGGACCGGTCCCGGCAGTCCCTGCGCAGCTTCTATTTGCAGTTCGACAGCAAACATGAACTGCTGCTGGCCCTGTTCGAGGACTCCCTGGTCCGCACCGCCGACCAACTGCGCGTCGCGGCCACCAATGCCTCGGATCCGGTGGAACGCCTGCGTATCGTGATCGAGCTGCTGTTCGAATTGTGCCGCCCCGACCCGACCGCGCGCCGGCCGCTGTTCACCGACTTCGCGCCGCAACTGCTGATCACCCACCCGGCCCAGGTGAAACTCGCGCACGCTCCAGTGCTCACGCTGTTCACCGAGTTGCTGGACGAGGCCGCGGCGGCGGGCCAACTGCGCAAGGACGTCATCCCCCGGCGCATGGCCGCGATGGTCATGCAGACCGTCATGTTCAGCGCGCAGTCGGCCGAGGATCCGGAGAACGAGACCCAGTACCCGGTCACCGGCGCGGAGGTCTGGGACTTCTGCGCGCGCGGTTTCGCCAAGAAGTGAATCCCGGCGGCGCCCGATTCCCGTCATAGCATACTGCTATTGATGGCCGGGTTCCCGCGGTGCGCCGAGCCGGGCATGAACGCGGCCCAGGACGTCGAGCTGGGCCGGGTTGTAGACATCGACGAGGGCCTCGGCCATGGTCCGCTCGGCGAATCGGGCTCCGCGCGGCGCGTCCGCGGACAACTCGTCGACATCGGGATGCTCGGCCTGTAGCGCGCTGACGACGGGCAGCAGTCGCTGCGCCAGATCGGCGCGGGTGGGTTCGTCGGCGTCGGCGGGCAGCGTGCCGAACTCCTGGTTCAAGGCGTCGCGCGCGGCATCGCTCCGCAGGATGCCGGCGTAGGCCCGGATCCCCTGCGGCCCCAGGACCCTGGCCATGACGACCATGAACGAGCGGTCGGCTTCGGATATCTCGGCACCCTCGGCCGCCGAGGCGAGTTCCGGCGGCATATCGGTCGGTGTGGAGCGGCTCAGGATGAGGCCGAGTTCCACGCGGACCCGTTGCAGGCGTTCGATCGTCGCGGCGAGTTCGGCATCGAGGGTGCGCAGGGCCTGCTCCGGATGATCGTCGGCATCGCCCATCTCCGCGATCTGCGACAGCGAGAAGCCAAGGTCCACAAGGCGTTTGATGCGCAACAGCCGGACCAGATGCGCGACGCCGTACTGCTTGTAGCCGTTGCTGCGACGTTCGGGCTCATCGAGCAGGCCGACCTCGTGATAGTGCCGGACGGCCCGCAGACTGGTACCGGCGAGTGCGGCGATCTCGCGGGTGCTCCAAGCCATTTGGCGTTCAACCTCGTTTCGACGACGACTCGGATCGACGCGATCACGCCGACTCCCCCAGTAGAAACCATGACGTCGCGGCACAGTGAAGCGTTGCGGGCCCGAGGTCCGGGAATGGTGACGTGGATCATCAGCCGCGGACTTGAGTATGCCGCAGCGGCACAGCTTTTCCTGGAGCAGTCGTCGAAACATCCTCTGGGAGAACGCAATGACCACGACCGATCGCAAGAACACCGACAACGGCGCCGGCCGGCCCCCGGCCGAACCCGGCCGCTCCGCCGATCCGAACAAGGCACTGCTCGAGGGGCTGGGCGGGGTGTCGGGCATGGTGTACACGGCGCTGCCGGCGCTCGCCTTCGTCACGGCCAACGCGTTCTGCGCCCTGCCGATCTCGATCGGCGTCGCGGTCGCGATGGGCCTGGTACTGACCGTCCGGCGGATCGGGCGCGGTGAACGCTTCTCCTCCGCGATCGGCGGACTGACCGGCGTGCTGATCGCCGGCGGTATCACCGCCTGGACCGGGTCGGCGAGCGATTTCTTCGTGATCGGGATCTGGGGTGCGCTGAGCTGTGGCGTCGTAACGCTGATCTCGCTGCTGGCGCGCCGCCCGCTGACCGGGATCGTGTGGAATGCCGTCCACGGCGGCGGACATCCGTGGCGGCAGGACCGCCCCACGCTGCTCGCACACGATCTCGCCACCTTCGCGGCCACGGCCGTGTTCGCAGCCCGGTTCGCGGTGATGCAGTGGCTGTATCTCAACGACGCCACAGGCGGATTGGCGGTGGCGAAGCTAGCGATGGGCACCCCGCTGACCGTGCTGACCGCCCTGGTGATCATCTGGGCGTTCCGCCGCTCCAGCAAGCGCCTGACCGAGTCCGCTCACAAGAATTGCACTCTCTAATTCGAATATCGGCCTTCTTTTAAGTGGTAACTTTGTTACCCGACAGGGAGAGCGATGGCGGGCTCCCTGGAAGGTGGAGGTGCGTCGCATGAGTCCTGCAGAGCCGGTCTACTGGGATCCCTGGGACCGCGACATCGCCGGTGATCCGTATCCGGTGTATCGGCGGCTGCGCGCCGAGGCGCCGCTCTACTACGACGAGCGGCACGACTTCTACGCCCTGAGCAGGCATGACGATATCGATCGCGCGCTGCTGGACTGGAAGACGTTCTCCTCCTCGCGCGGGCCGATTCTGGAGATCATCAAGGCCGGCGTGGAGATCCCGCCGGGGACGTTGCTGATGGAGGATCCGCCCGCACACGACATCCATCGTTCGCTGCTGGTGCGCGTGTTCACCCCGCGACGGGTGCTGTCGCTGGAACCGCGGATCCGCCAGATGTGCATCCGCTCGCTGCGGCGCCTGGCCGGCCTGGACCACTTCGACCTCATGACCGCTTTCGCGAACGAGGTGCCGATGCGGGTGATCGGCATGCTGCTCGGCATTCCGGAAGCCGATCAGCAGTCGGTCCGCGATCGCGCGGACGCCGACCTGCGCACCGAGCCCGGACAGCAGATGCAGGTCGAGCGGGCCATTCCGAATACCGACCACTTCGCGGAGTACATCGACTGGCGCGCCGACCATCCCTCCGACGACCTGATGACGGAGTTGCTGCACGCCGAATTCGACGATGTCGAAGGAGTGCGACGAACCCTCACCCGTCAGGAGATCCTGACCTACATCTCGGTCGTGGCCGGTGCGGGCAACGAGACCACGGCCAGGTTGATCGGCTGGCTCGGTTCACTGCTGGCCCGCTATCCGCAGCAGCGCGCCGAACTCGTCGCAGATCCCCGCCTGATCCCGAACGCGATCGAGGAGACGCTGCGCTTCGAACCCACCGGCCACGCGATCGCCCGGTACGTCACCACCGACGTCGAACTGCGCGGCGTCACCGTCCCCGCGGGCAGCGCCATGATGTTGCTCGTCGCCTCGGCCAACCGCGACGAGGAGCGCTGGTCCGATCCCGACCGCTTCGACATCCACCGCAAAATGAGCAATCTGCGCACCTTCGGTTTCGGCACGCACTACTGCCTCGGCGCCGCCCTGGCCCGGCTGGAAGCCAAGATCGCGCTGGAAGAACTCCTGCGGCACTTCCCGACCTGGGACGTGGACTGGGACAGCCTCGCCCTGTCCCCGACCTCGACGGTCCGCGGCTGGGAAACCCTGCCCATCACCGTCCCCTGAATCCGGAGATCCGAGCCGGCGAACGCACCGCTACGATCGCGACGACGCGGCAGCAGCCTTGGCGCACAAAGGCTCACGAACCACCACCGGGGTTTCCGCGGACGTGCCACGACGTGAGCGGAACACCCCGGGCGGGTCAGCGGTCGGCGTCGGTGTAGCGGATGACGCCGCGAATGTTCTTGCCGTCCAACATGTCCTGATAGCCGTCGTTGATCTGGTCGAGCCGGTACCGGCGGGTGACCATATCGTCCAGGTTCAGCTTGCCCGCGGAGTACATCGACAGCAGCTGCGGGATGTCGTAATGCGGGTTGCCGCCGCCGAAGATGGTGCCCTGCAACCGTTTCTGCAGCAGCGACAGCATGGCCAGGTTCAGCGTCGCCTCGCTCTCCACGAGAGACCCCATCGCGGTGACCACGCAGGTGCCCGCCTTGGCGGTGATGCCGAGCCAGGTGTCGATATCGCGGCCGTGCGCCTCCCCGACGGTGACCACGACCTTCTTGGCCATACCGCCCGCGGTGATCTCCGCGCACGCGGCGGTCGCCTCCTCGATGGTGGCGTACGCGTGCGTCGCGCCGAACTTCAACGCCTGCTCGCGTTTCCACTCGACCGGATCGACGGCGAAGATGTACCGCGCACCGCAGTGCACCGCCCCTTGCAGCGCCGCGATGCCCAGACCGCCGATGCCGATGACCGCGACGTCCTCCCCCGGACGGATGTCCGCGGCGCGGGTGGCCGACCCGTATCCGGTGGTGACACCACAGCCGACCAGACACGCGACCTCGAACGGGATCGAGGGATCGATCTTCACCACCGAACTCTGATGCACCACCGCGTACGGAGCGAAGGTCCCCAGCAGCGTCATCGGGAACACGTTCTGCCCGCGCGCGGTGACCCGGTGCGAGCCATCGGTGACCGAGGTGCCCGCCAACAGCAACGCGCCCAGATCGCACAGGTTGCGCAGACCGGCCTGGCACGACGGGCACTTACCGCAGGACGGGATGAACGACAGCACCACGTGATCGCCGACCGCCAGACCCTCCACACCCGGCCCGACCTCTTCGATCACGCCCGCACCCTCGTGCCCGCCCAGCACCGGGAAACCCGCCATCGGAATACCGCCGGTGACCAGGTGATGATCGGAGTGGCACATACCCGCCGCCTCCATCCGCACCTTGACCTCATGGCCGCGCGGCTCACCTATCTCGATCTCCTCGATCGACCAGGGCTGGTTGAAATCCCAGATGAGGGCGCCTTGTGTCTTCATCGTCACACTGCTTTCACGATCGGGATCGCCGCAGGGCTGGTCGCGCGACGATCGGGACGAACTCGCCATCGAGGTCCAGGACTCGCGCAGACCGCGCGATCCTGTGCCCGCGTCCCGCCTGGCCCGCCATGGAGACCTCTGCATGATACAGCTGTTTAGACAGCCGTCCAGCAGTTTCGGCGGACCAGTCCCGGTGACCGGGCAGCGAACCCGTTTTCCCTGGTCACGCGGGGTGTCGACCGCGGCCGCGGAACGACTCAGGAAGCGTCGGACAGATGCACGGAGTGCGCGACGGCGGTGACGTGCAGGCCGTCGGCGGCGGGCTGGATGGCCGTGAGTTTCGCGCCCAGCGGCAGCTTCTGCAGTGGAACGACGAACGTGAGCGTGCGCCGCAGCAGGGACAGCGACAGGCTCGGACCGCCCACCGCGGCCTGCACGGAGACCGGGGTGACGGATATGCCGTTCTCGGTCGGCGAGACGGTGACCACGACGGTCCCCGGAACCTGGATGCCCTCGACCGTGAACGTCCCGCTGACGTGCATCCCGTCCGTTCCGTAGGAGATCGACTTCACCCCCGACGGGGCGAAACGCTGCACCGTGTCGTAGGGCACCCGGGCGGTCGCCGACGCCGAGTCCGCCACGTAGTTGGCGGTATTGCCATGCAGCACATCGCTCAGCGGCGCGGCGACGTCGGTCAGTGTCACGTCGAGATCGTGCACCGAGATCTTCTCCCCGGACCACTCCCCGGCGTGGATCTCGATGTCGTGGTACTTGCCGGCGACGGCCTGGGTCAGGAACGGAAAGCCGCCGATGCGAACGCTCGGCCGCTGCGCCATACCGTATTCGGTGGCGATCTTGGTCCCGATCTCGTTCTGCGCCAGCACCGCCGCCACTCGATCGCCGACGACCAGCGCGATCACCACCACGACGAGGAAGATCAGAAATCCGCGCACGCACTCACCCCTTCGAACATCCCCCCATCATGCTGGTGATCGCGTCCGGGCGCAGCGCGAACCAGGACGATCGCGGTCGGTGGCCGACCCGCGCGGCCCATGTCACCCTCCGCTCGCATCCGTCGAACGCCGCCGAACGCGGTGCCGCCGACCGGCAGCACGAGCCGGTGATAACAATGGACCCGACACGACAGGAGATCGAATATGCCCGCGAACCCACTCGGCGTCGCTCTGCGCAATCGGCGCGCCGGTCACCACACCCTCGTCTGGGCTCGCCCCGAGCTCCAGGCGCCGGAGAACTTCACCCTGACCAGTCCCGCTTTCGAGCACGAGACGCCCATTCCGGCCGGGTATCGCGGCCGGGTGTTCGGCGCGAACATCTCCCCCGCCCTGGCCTGGACCGAACCGCCGTCCGGCACCGTCGAGCTCGCGCTGATCGTGCAGGACCCCGATGTCCCGCTGGGGAAACCGGCCACGCACGCCCTGGCGATCGGCATCGATCCCACGTTGCCGGGCCTGCCGGACAACGCGCTCGCCTCGCCCAGTCCGGTACCCGGAATCCGGCACGGCAAGGGCGGTCTCGGCCGGCGCGGCTGGATGGGCCCGATGCCGATTCGCTCGCACGGCCCGCATTCCTACGTCTTCCAGCTGTTCGCCCTCGACCGAACCCCGGACCTGCCAACCGGATTCACCCTCGACCAGACGATCGCCGCGCTCACCGGCCACGTCATCGGCCGCGCACGCCTGGACGGCACGTACGAAATCCGTTGAGCCCGTGGCTCGGTGGGGCCGGCCCGAGCGAGCCGAGCGGATTACCGATCACGGGCAGCGAATCCGCGCTGCCGGTGCACCCGCGACGCTGAAACTTCATACTTCTCCGGGATATCGACCGGAAAAACCTGTTGCGCCGCAATCGCGGCGATGTCGGTTCCCCGATCGCCGATCACCTGTCGTCAGTGTGCGGTACATCCAGGAGGAATACTGGGCCCGGTGAGTGAGGAAATCGACTCGGTTCCGGCGTGGGCTCGGCGCAGCGCGGGTGAATCGCGAGTGGCCGCGACCGTCGCGGTGCTCGTGGTCGTCGCCTTGCAGTGGTGGCTGCCCGACCGGCTGACGGTGCGGCCGACAGCTTTGGTTCCTGGGCTGGCCCTGCTGCTGGTGGCGGTGTTGGTCGTGGCCAATCCAGTGCGGATCGACCGGGAGACGCAGTGGTTGCGATCGGCGAGTCTGACGTTGTCGGGCCTGCTGGGAGTGGCGACCGCGTGGTCGGTCGATCGGCTGGTCGTGGGCCTGATCAACGGTTCGCTCAGCAACGACCCCGGTGTGCTGCTGTCCTCCGGCGCGGGAGTCTGGTTGACCAATGTGCTGGTCTTCGCACTCTGGTATTGGGAATTCGATCGCGGCGGCCCGGCTGCCCGCGCCCACGGCCGCAAGAAACGTCCGGACCTGCTGTTCCCGCAGATGCAACTCGGCAAGCTCGCCGACCGAAATTGGGAACCTCAATTCGCCGACTATCTCTACCTGGCCTTCACCAACGCCACCGCCTTCAGCCCCACCGACGTCATGCCCCTGTCCCGCTGGACCAAGATGATGATGGCCACGCAGGCCGCCATCTCCTTCGTCACCGGAATCCTCGTCATCGCCCGCGCGGTCAACGTCCTGAAGTGACTCTGCCCCGGGTCGTCGGCAGCCTATCAAGCAAGATATCGGCAGGCTATCAACTAGACTGTCGGCAGATTATCAACTTCTCTATCGGCAGATTATCAACACCGACGCTAGGGTGGCGGGATGCGAGAAGGAATCGATTAGGCGCCGCGAAACGCTATCTCGACGACCCACGCACACGCGCGTCCGCTACCACAGACCCGGTAGCATTTCTGGATGTTCCGGGAACGATGCTGATCGACGAGGTCCAACGCGTCCCGGACTTATGGCTCGCGATCAAGAACACTGTAGACCGCGACCCACGCCCCGGACGATTCCTGCTCACCGGCTCAGCCCGCCTGCAGGGGCTGCGCAGCCTTCCCGATGCACTACCGGGCCGATCGGAGACCGTAGAACTGTTCCCACTCTCGCAAGGCGAAATCGAAGGCATGCCTGATGGTTTCGTCGATGCCGCGTTCAATCACGGACATCGGATCCGCGTCCCGGACTCATTTCTTCGACGACGTGACTACCTTGCCCTCGCCGCTCGCGGCGGCTATCCCGAAGCAATCCGGCGCACAGCCCCTCGACGCCGTGCCCAGTTCTTCAAGTCCTACCTCGACGACATCATGAGCCGGGATATTCACCAGGTCGCCGACATTCAGCGAAGTTCCGATATGCGTCGACTCATCGCGGCCTTGGCGGCGCAATCCGGCGGACTTCTGAACTACAACCGATTGGCCACGGACCTCGGTATAGCGCTCACAACTGTTCGCAACTACGTCGCACTACTCGAGGTCGTCTATCTGATACGGCTCGCGCCCGCCTGGTCCACCAACGCCACGGCACGGGCGATATCGACTCCGAAACTGATTTTCACCGATTCCGGCCTTGCCGCACACCTGCTCACCGGTGTCACCAATGACGCCGTCACGGGCGGCCTCATCGAAACATTCGTCATGGGCGAACTCAGCCGCCAGCTCACCTAAAGCCGGACGATGGCCCAATTGCACCGCTACCGCGATCGCGACGGATACGAAGTGGACGCCATTCTCGAGGACAATGCGGGTCGCGTCATCGGCATCGAGGTCAAAGCGGCAGAGACCGTTCGAACCGATGATTTTCGTGCGCTGCGCAATCTCGAGAAGCGGTTGGGCGAGCGCTTCCAAGCCGGATACGTTCTCTATTGCGGCAACGAGCAACTCCCCTTCGGGGGAAAGTTGTCGTGCGCGCCCATCACTGGTTTATGGACGACAGCACCGGAGTGAGCCGAGCTCGCGCACTGTCACCGACGTTCTTGTCGCAACATTGTGGAGTTGAACGCGAAAAGTCGCGGTTTGCAGGCTCTTCGGGCTTCGATGACTCCCATGAACCGGTACGTTCAGGGAATCGACCGGACACAGATGCTGAGGAGTTCGTGATGACCTATGCAGTGGACTTCGACGACGTTTCGACCGTGGGCTTGGAGTCGTCGCCGGTCGCGCCCGCGCTGGCGGGGCTGCGGGCGAACGAGGCCCGGTACTTCAAGAACAAGTACGACCACGTTTTCACGGTGGAGCCCGCGAAACAGGCCCGGTCGGCGGTCGATTGGGTGAGCCGGATTCTCGAGGACGAACGCGGGATCGTGATCGACTCCCCTGCGCTCGAGGCGACGGCCTTCCAGGTGGAGAACCTGCGCATCGCCTACGTCTTCTACGAGAGCGGCCTGTCGATCAACGTGATGTACTCGCTCGACGATCAGGGCAAGCGGGCGGTCGGATTCAAACTCTCCGACGGGATGGAAGTTCCCACCGAACTCGCCTCGTTCAAATTCGCGAGGCAGAAGTCGAAGCTGGCGGGAACCATCCGCGGCTCCTACTTCGTCATCAAGGGCGCCTACCCCTGGGGATAGAACAGGAACAACGTGCAACCGGTGGCGCTGTTCGGGATGTGCCAGCTACCCGCCGGGGCGTGCAGGAACGTCCCGGCGGGGTAGTCGCGGGCCCCGTCGTTGAAAACGCCCGCGACCACGTACACCTCCTCCGGGCCGGGCTCGTGGACGTCGCGCCGCGGCCACGTACTGCCCGGGTCCATCTCCAGGACGTGGGCGTGCGCGCCGGACTCCCCCTGCCACAGCGAACGCAGCCGGATCCCCGGAAACAGTTCGCGGACAGGGGATTCGGCAACGGCAGCGGAGGTGTAGCCCGGCTGGGTCAGGATCTCGGGGTGCATGAGACACTGTAACCTGGATAATAACGGTCGACATCATCCATCCGAAAGCATCATCCGGTCCCGGCCGATTTCCGCGGGCAGCCCGGGGAATCCGCCGATGAGCCACTCTCGGCCGACGCTCGGGCGGGGATGTCCCCGTGCACGAGACGATGTCCGCCTACGATGGGCCTACATCAGGAACGGATCGTGATCGGCACGGCAATTCGGGGACGCGGTCTCGTTGGACGGGAGGATCGCGTGTCGGAGACCAGGATTCAGCGCGGAGACAGCGCACTGATCGACGCGTTCACCCAGGATGCGATACGTCGGCTGGCGCGCAACGCCGACGGATTGTCCGATTCGTCGCTGGTGATCCTGACCAACTTCGCCACCGCCCTGCGCCGCGCCGAGAAGCTGTTCCCGGAGACCGCCGATCTGTGAAGGCGCACAGCCGATCCGGTTTCACCGCCGCCGGCCGGTCATCCGCCCCCACACTCCGGCGCGCTGCTGCGGCGGCGCCGTGACCTCGGCCCGGTCGTCATCCTCATCGCCTCGGCCGTCGCCGCAATCCGCCGCCGGGTTCTCGGCTTCCACAGCGAGCGTGGGCATCTCGCGCTCAGGCTGCGGCGGAACCGCCGACCACGCGACCGGTTCAGCTGCGGCAGGCGCGACCACGGGTAATTGCGTGGTCGGCCGATCGTCGAATTCGGCGCGCAGCCGGGCGAAGAACGCATCGAGCGAACCGTACCGATCGGTGACCTCGCCCACGAGACGCAACATCTCGGACTGTGAACCCATCATCGTTCTCCCCTCGTAGATTTCGGCCGCCCCGCACTCGCGGATAGGGAGGCTTCCAGCGTGAGTCGCCCACTTGTCACGGGAAGCCTCCCCACCCACAGAGCGCCGCGTACTCGCATCACTCCGACGGCTCCACCCCGGGAGCAGTCCGTGTACTGCGGCCGCGACCCACTCTAGAGCCCGCTCAGCTACTTCCCGGACATCGACGCCGACTTATTTCGCGTGTCGCAGCTAACTTGGGACAATTCGGTCCGATTCGAAGCTCAGGATTGTGAAAATCCGGATGTGAGTTATCATTTCAGAATTCAGACAACATCTAGCGATCACAGCCGGCGCTCTAGGCTACTCATCGGCAATCTCACGGCGCGGCGTCCTGTTCCGACCGGCCACCCGGAATCGCCACGCGGTGGCCATCATTCCCGATCTCGCCCCGGGACGTGGCAGTCCCGGATACCGATTCGGCAATGATGGCCCGATCGACGGCGATCCGCTCGCGGCATCGCACGGGTCAGTCCGTTACGATCAACGACAAGGCAACGGGCACAAGGAGATCCACCAGTTCGTCGACGGGCGGGCGGGGGTCGGTCATCAACCATTCGTGTGCCAGGCCGTTCACCGCGCCGATCAGAGCGCTCGCACCGAGTTCCCCGGGACCGCGAAGACGGGCGGTGGGGCCGACCATGGGGGCTACGGACAGCTCGAGCAGCCGGGCCCAGGAGCGGCGGCGGGTGCGGCGGTGCTGTTCCATTCGATCGCTGACGCCCACGACCTGGATGTACGCGAGGTTGGCTCGGTGCGGGTCGGAGTTCATCGACTCCAGGTAGGCGCCGAGTACGGCCGCGACCGCCGCGCGGGTGTCGGCGGCGGGGTCCAGGGTGGTCAGCGCCTTGGTCACGGCGGTGGCCGCCTCGTCCTGGACTCGGTCGTAGGCGGCGACGAGCAGGTCCTCGCGGGTGCCGAACTCCTCGTAGAACTGGCGTTTGGACAAAGCCGCGGCGGCGCAGACATCGGCCAGGGAACAGTTCGCATAGCCGCGCTCGGCGAAGATCCGGGTCGCGGCGACGATGAAGCGCAACCGGCGTTCGGCCTTGCGTTCGGCGACTGCGCGGCCGCCGTACTGTCTCTGCGCGATCGTCACGTCCACCACTGTATCGAGCCGGGGCCGGCGAGTTCGGCCGCGGCGGATCACGCGGTGCTCAACTCACTTCACCCCGATCGGCTTGCCGAAGAAGGACGCGAAGGTCTCGCCGAAGGTCCGGGCCAGCAGCTGTTGTCCGGCCGGGTCCAGGGCGAGCCAGCCGACGTCGTTGGTGCGGCAACCAGGTTGCGCCGCAACGCCGTCGAGTCGATCGCGCATCCACAGCAGGGCGGGGCCCGCGCCGGAGATCTCGGTCGCGACGTGTTCGGCGAAATGTTCCCGGGTGTACAGGACACGGGCCCGCGGCTGGGCACAGTAGGCGCCGACCAGCGTGTTGACCTGGCCGACCGGGATGACCTCGTCGGGGTTGCCCTGCCAGATGTACATCGGCATATCGGGGACCGTGCTGCCCATCCGGGTCCGGTTCAGGGTGTCCACCACCGCGGGATGCCGCATCGGATCACCCGGAACACGCAGCATCCCTTTGAGATTCAGGAACGGGAAGTCCGAGACGTATTGCACGCACAGATTGCTCTGTACCGCCATGATCGCCCGGCCGACCGGGTCCATATTCTTGTCCAGGAAGGCCGCGAAATCCGGATATTCACGCGAAAGCCCTTGTACCGCAGCGAGTACCAGACCCGCGGTGGCCTGACCGTTGGCCACGTCCAGGGTGACGCCCAGATCGGCGGGCACGCCGCCCTCGGCCGCGCCGACGATATTCAGCTCCGGGGCGTAGGTCCGGTGCAGTTCGGCGGCGTGACCGGTCGCGATCGCGCCGCCGGAGTAGCCGTACAGTCCGATCCGGGCGTCGCGGGTCAGCCGCATCGGTCCGAAAGCGCGCGTCGCGCGAATTCCGTCGAGCGTGATCCGCCCGGCCAGCGGTCCGGCGGCGTACGCCTGATTCGGGCCCTGGTGATCGGGAACGACCACGGCCCAGCCCTGTTGCAGCGCACCCTGCGCGATGACGAACTCGGCCGGGGCGACGATCTGTCCGACGAACGGGCTGATCGACCACTGCCGCACCGCATACGAGGGTGCACAGTACTGCGCGAGTGAGTCCTCGGCGATCTGCACGGACAGCAGCTTGTCGGGTGTGGATCCTCGCGGTTTCAATACCGTAGCGACGGCGGCGATCGGCCGATCCCGGCTGTCGTCCGAGCGATACGAGACCTGCCAGGCGTCCACGTTGACCGGGATGACGCCGAAGTTGGCCACGTTCACCTGCCGGGCCGCGATGATCTGCCCGGGCGCCGCGGCCGCCACCACTGCGGCCGCGGGATGATAGAAGCCCGGATCCAGTTCGGGCGGAACCGGAATGGGCGCCGCCGGACGCACCGGCGCGGCGTCGGCCTGCGGCCCGGCGGCCGCCGGCCCCGTTCCGCACGTCGTGCCCACCAACAGCGCCGCCGCCGAGATCAGCATCAGATGCCGCCACTTCGATCCGATCAAGGCACGTCCTCTCCCTCGCGACCCGTTCGCCGCACCCGCTTTCCTCGCCTGGACCGAACTTCATGTGGAACCATTCGGTCTCAGAAGTAATCGGAGATTAACCCAGGGTGACCGGAAACACAATCACGGCTCGGCGAGAAGACGTGGCGGAACCCTGCAGTGCGGAGCGAAAGACCCGGCGCAGAACGGAGCGAGGTCGGCGGCGGCGGACCGGAGTCAGCGCGCCGCGGGTGCCTGGACGATCGTCAGTACCGAGCGTTGGCGCAGGGTGAAACCGAGAGTGCGGTAGAGGTCGATCGCCGTCGTGTTGTGCGCGACGGCGTGCAGGAACGGCAGTTCGCCGCGGGCGCGGATCCCGGCCCCGACCGCGCGGATCAGGCGGGTCGCGATGCCGCGACCGCGGAATTCGGCGTCGGTGCACACCGCGCTGATCTCGGTCCAGCCGGGCGGACGCATGCGCTCTCCGGCCATGGCCACCAGCCTGCCATCGATACGCAGGCCGAGGTAGGTACCCATTTCGATGGTCCGTCGCAGGAACGGGCCCGGCTGGGTCCGGGCGATCAGTTCGAGCATCTCGGGCACATCCGCCGCGGTCAGCACCTCGAGTTCGGGATCGGGCGCGACAGCCAACGCGGTGCCGTCCATCTGCACCGAACCGATCTCGTCCAGCACCGTCCACCCGGCCGGGGGAACGTGGCCGTGACCGCGCAGCCCGGTCGACCCGCCCGGCCCCAGCACCGTCGCGAGATCGGCCCAGTCCCGCTCGTCCAGGACCGGCGGATGGCCGACGAACCGGGCGACCTGCGGGTCGTAGCGCCCGATCCGGCCCACCCAGCCGGCGAAGCGACGGTGCGCACCGAGCAGCGAGGCGCGCACCGGATCGTCGAGGGGGTGCAGCGAGGTCTGCGATCCCACGGTGGTATCGATCGTCACGCGACGTTCAATTCGCCTCGCCCCCAATATATTTCCCTCGGCTCGAGCTGATTTCAACCGTTGACGGCCGATCCGGCGGACAGCATCGTGACCAGGGTCGCCTATTCGCCGCACGGACAGGAACACCGAGACGATGGCACCGAATCCATTGCATCTGGGCGTCGCGCTGGACGGGGCGGGCTGGCATCCCGCCGCGTGGCGCGAGCCCGGATCCCGGCCCGCCGAACTGTTCACCCCCGGCTACTGGGTCGATCTGGTCACCACCGCGCAGCGGGGTCTGCTCGATTTCGTGAGCATCGAGGACTCCCTCGCCGCGCCCGGCGGCCGCGATATCCCGGCCGACGCGGTCGACACGGTGCGCGCCCGGATCGACGCGCATCTGATCGCCGCGCGAGTCGCGCCGGTCACCCGGAACATCGGACTGATCCCGGTGGTGACGACCACGCACACCGAACCGTTCCATGTCTCCAAAGCCCTCGCCACCTTGGACTACATCTCCGGCGGCCGGGCCGGCTGGCAGGTGCGGGTCTCCGGAACCGCCGCCGAGGCAGCGCATTTCGGACGCCGCACGGTGCGCGAACCCACGCCCGCCGAACTCGCCGAGGCGGTCGCCGCCGGATCGCCGCCGGGCGCGGTGCACGAACTGTTCGACGAGGCCGCCGACGCGGTCGAGGTGGTCCGTCGACTGTGGGACAGCTGGGAGGACGACGCGGAGATCCGCGATGTGGCCACCCGCCGGTTCATCGATCGAGACAAACTGCACTACATCGACTTCCGCGGCCGGTACTTCGAGGTTCGCGGCCCCTCCATCACCCCGCGCCCGCCGCAGGGCCAGCCCGTGGTGACCGCCCTGGCGCACGCTCCGCTGATCTACCAATTCGCGGCTCGCGCAGCGGATCTGGTCTTCGTCACCCCCGGCCGCGCGAGCGGGCCGGAGCCGATCCTCGAGCAGGTGGCCACCGCACAGGCCGGACGCATCGGTGAGGCGCTGCGCGTCTATGCCGACCTCACCGTATTTCTCGATACCGGCGCCGAGAGCGGCGCTGCTCGGCTGGCCCGCCTGAACGAGACCGCCGGTTCCGAATTCTCTTCCGACGCCGCAGTTTTCAGCGGAAGCGCCGATCTGCTCGCCGATCTGCTCGCCGACTGGCACGAGCGGGGACTGGATGGATTCCGCCTGCGTCCCGGCGTAGCGGTGGATGATCTGGCCGCCATCACCGAACGGCTCGTCCCGAACCTGCAGCGCCGCAACCTGTTCCGCACCGCATATCCGGGCGGCTCGCTGCGCGGGCTGCTCGGACTGCCCACCACCGTCCCCAACCGCTACGTGAACGCCTGAACCCAGCGAGGCCGATATGAGTTCTCCCCGTAAGCAGGTCATCCTGGGCGCCTACCTCGGTGGCGTCAACCACCACACCGCCTGGTGGGATCCGAAGGCGGGCAGCCAGATCGAATTCAGCAGTTTCGAGCACACCGCCCGCACCGCCGAACGTGGGCGATTCGACTTCTTCTTCCTCGCCGAGGGGCTGATCCTGCGCGAGCGCGCGGGCCGGATCTTCGACCAGGACATCATCGGCCGGCCGGACACCTTCACCGTGCTGGCCTCCCTCGCCGCGGTCACCGAGCACCTCGGGCTCGCCGGGACAATCAACACCACCTTCAACGAACCCTATGAGCTGGCAAGGCAATTCGCGAGCCTGGACCACCTGTCCGGAGGCCGGGCCGCGTGGAATGTGGTGACCTCGTTCGACGCCTTCACCGGCCAGAACTTCCGGCGCGGCGGTTTCCTGGATCCGGCCGATCGCTATATCCGCGCCGAGGAGACGCTGAATGCGGTACGCACCCTGTGGGATTCGTGGAACGCAGACGACATCGTCGCCGACCGCGCCGCTGGGCGCTTCCTGGCCAGGCCCGAGGCCGGTGAATTCGCCTTCCACGGTGAGCAATTCGACATCTCCGGCCGATTCACCGTGCCGCGCAGCCCGCAGGGCAGGCCGGTGGTCCTGCAGGCCGGTGTCTCGCCGCAGGGCCGGGCCTTCGCCGCGGCCAATGCCGACGCCATCTTCTCCCCCTACGGCAAACTGCCCGAGGCCGCGGAGTTCTACCGGGACATCAAATCTCGCGCGGTCGCGGCGGGACGAGCAGCCGAGGACATCAAGATCCTGCCCTCGGCGAGCTTCGTGCTGGGCGACACCCAGGCCGAGGCGATCGAGAAGTACCACGCCGTGCGCAACGAGCAGGTGACCGGCCAGACCGCGCTGATCCTGCTGGAACAGATCTGGAATCGCGACCTCTCCGGGTACGACCCCGAGGGGCCGGTGCCGAGCATCGACCCCGATCCCGATGCGCCGCCGATCATTCAGGGCCGCGCCTTCGTGCACCAGGACCGTTTCGCCACGGCCGAGCGCCTGCGTCAGGTCGCCGAGGCGAAGAAGCTCACCCTGCGCGAGGTCGTGATCGACCAGTTCGAACGCGGCCCGCTGGTCGGCACTCCCGCCCGGATCGCCGAGCAGATAACCGAATTCGTCGCCGGCGACGGTTCGGACGGCTTCATCCTCGGCTCTCACCTCGTACCCTGGGGCCTGGACGAGTTCGTCGATCGGGTCGTCCCGCTGCTCCAGGACCGTGGCGTACTGCGCACCGAATACACCGGAACGACGTTGCGAGACAATCTGGGCCTGCCGGACGTCCGATCCGCGACCTCGGTCCCGACCCGGAGCTGACCGCTCAGCGCGAGCTGCCGCAGCCCCCGGACGGATGCCGCTCGGCCCGAATACGGATCGCGCACACCGGCCGAGAGGCGAGCACGCCGCCCGAGCGGATCGCTGGGCGGCGTGCGCTGGTGTCGCGGTGTTCGGTCAGTGCCGGCCCGGAGCGGGGGCCGGGTGTCCCGCGGCGCGCTGTGCCTGCAGTTCGTTGTACTTCTGCACGGCCACGCCGATCCCGATGGGCAAACCTGCTGCCGCACTGCCCGCCATACCACCTGCCGCGGCGCCCATCGCGGCGCCCGCGAGACAACCGCCGATCACGCCGGGAACGGTGAGAATCGCGGCGGACATGACCGTGGCCATACTGCCGAGGGTCACCGCGCCGACCGGACAGCCGATCGCGGCGCCCGCGAAACTGCCTGCGGTGCCGCCTATTCCGGCGGCCAGGCCGGTGTAGGGCCCGGCCTCGCGCCAGGCGGTGTTCACATCGCCGAGCAGGTCTCCCGGCGCGGGAGCAGCCGCTGACGGCGCGGTGATCTGCCGATCGGCAGGCGCGTCACTCGCATCGGCGGCATGAGCCGAGCCCGCCCCTATCGCGACTGCGACGGCGGTCAGCGCGGTGAGTGTCGCACCCTGAGCAATGAATTTCATCGGTGAAACTCGATTTCGTTTCGAAGGGACTACTGGGCGGCGGACGGTGCGAGTGGCACGGAGACGAAACCCGCGTCGTGCAGCCGGTTGTACTGCTGGGTCCCGGTGCCGACCAGGGCCGGAACCCCGGTGACCGCGCCGCCGACCAGGGTGCCGAGCCCGCCCAGCGTCGCACCGCCGAGAATGCAGCCGCCGACCACACCGATCGGGGTGAGGACCCCGGCGGTGGTGAGTACGGTCAGCGTTCCGCCGGTGATCGCGCCGACCGGGCAGCCGATCGCGACGCCGAGGCCGCCGCCGACGAGTTTGCCGTCGTTGCTCGCGTCCGAGAACGCACCGACAGTCGCACCCACGGCCTGATCGATGGCCGCGCTGCGATCGTGTTCGCTCGGCCCGGCGGCGGCGAAAGCTGCTGGTGCGCTGCTGTTCCCGCCCCCGGCCGGCGCGGCTGCGGCGATCCCGGCGGTCGCGGCCGTGACGGCGACCGCCATCGTGGCGAATGCCGCCACTCGACAGATGTTGTTCATACTTCCTCGTCTCCGAATCTCCCTGGTTCCGGATCGCCGGTCGCGTCCGGGCAATCCCGCGTGTCCCACCTCTCGGACAACCGCGCCACCATCCTTTCTTTACGCAATGTGTCAGTGGTTACATGATCGATTGCAGAGCTTACGATATGTAAAGCGGCTTGTCACTAGGTACATCAGAGCTGGTTACGGCGGGATTCCGAACCAGGTAAGCGCACCGCCGCCGCACGCCATTGCTATAGCCGACTTGCATGAAACCCGCCCGGGATGCACGCGGAGGTGACCGGCAATCAAGCGAGGCCGATGCAGCCCGCGGTCCGCGGCCTCCGATCGCGTCGATCGCGCGATCGAATTGCCGACAGCGAAGGAATTGCCGGAAGGCCAGGGCGGCAAGGATATTCGGCCGGCATCATCGAAAGCGCCACACGGCAACCAGACCGGTCGGGACACTCACGAAACCCTTTACGCGCCTGCCTGTTTCGGCACCGAGCGACGTGTTACCGGATGAACCGCGCCGGACTCACGGGCCGACGGCACAGCCCGAACGCATGGCCAGGATGTACGGGCGCAGGCTCAGGGCGATATCCGCACAGGCGGCAAGGGCCATGTCACGCTCCACTCGGTCGAGCCGACGAGGTGCGGCCAGGCGGGTGCCCAGGATGGGAACCGGTAGCCGCACGCCGGTGCGGTCCCACCACAGATAGGTATCGCCCATGGGATCGGCCAGGCGATGCGAGGCCCAGCCGCCGACGGTGCGAATCACATCGAGGCGGCCGAATTCGCCGCCCGAGCGGTCCAGCAGGACGAGCCGGAACAGTTCCGGCGTGCACGACTCGTCCGGATCAGGGATGACGTGGAACAGCGTGCCGCCGGTAGCCGCGACGGCGGTCACGCTGCCGCCACGCAGGATCGTGCCGAGGGCCGCGCCGTCGCCCCGCCGCAGCGCGATGCTCATCTCGTCCAGCGGTTCGGCACGCACCTCCGATCCGTCGGCATAGCCGATCCGGAACTCGATATTCTTGTGCCCCAACATAATTGCCGATCGCCCACGGCGCGACTCGGCCCGCGCGGCAACCGCCACCGGGATACCGGGCCCGCCCCGGAATGCGATCGTCGCCGTCTCCGGCGTCTCGCACGCCACCCGCCCCTCGATCATCGTCGAACCGTTCCGCAGGGCTGGCATGAGTTCGATCGTAGAACTGTGACGAAGATCTCATGGGATATCGGGCAAGTGCGTCCCGAATACCGAAATCAGGCGTCCAGCATGGCGTTGACAGCGCTGGGCGACAGCACCTGATCCAAGATCATCGCGGCGCAGGCGGCAACTCCCGTCGGCGCGTCGGGGGCGCCCGGTTCCACGCGCAGCGCACGGGTGGCCAATGCCGAGGAGCGCTGATAGATCAGCTCGCGCATACCGGCCGCCAGCGGCTCGTACGCGTGGGACAGATCCCCGCGCACGATGATGAGCGCCGGATTGAGCAGATTCACCGCGGCGGCCAAGACCTCGCCGATCCGGCGGCCGGCCTCTCGCACCACCCGCAGCGCATCCGGATCACCGGCGCGCACCAGCTCCACCAATCCGGGCAGCCCCGGCACCGTTTTCCCTTGCCCGGCAAGCTGTTCCAGCAGCGCCCAGCCGCCGGCCACGGTTTCCAGACAGTGCATATCGCCGCAGCGGCAGGGCCGATCCGGCGCTCCGGCGACCTTGATGTGCCCGATCTCCCCGGCCCCGCCCCAGGCCCCGCGCAGCAACCGGCCACCGGCGATGATGCCCACGCCGATCCCCGTGGACGCCTTGAGCAGCAACAGATCACAGACGTCGGGGTGGCGGGCGTGCTCGGCCAGCGCCAGCGCGTTGACATCACTGTCCACCCGGACCGGTACGCCGAAACGCGCGGTGAAGTATTCCGCGACGGCCACCTCACCGAGTGCGGGCCCGGTGCCGACGCTGTGCCCGGTGGCCACGTCGACCGCGCTCGGCACACTCACCCCCACACCGCGCACCGCCCGCCGCGGCCGGTCGATCCGCTCGAGTAGCGCATCCATCCGCTCGGCCGCGCTGACCAGCAGGGATTCGGTGACGCCGGTTGCCGGAACGGCGAATTCGGATTCGGCGAGCACTCGCCCGGCCAGATCGCAGACCGCGACCTGGGCTCGGCTGGCGCCGGTCGACGCGGCCAGTACCAGACCGGACTCCGGGTTGAACATCAGCCGCGTGGGCGGGCGGCCGCCGGTGGAGCCGCCGTCGGCGCGCTCGACGACCAGGCCGCGTTCGAGCAGCTGTTCCACGCGCAGGGTCACCGCCGTGCGGGACAGGCCGGTCAGCCGGCGGATGTCCGCGCGGGTGACCACATCGTTGTCGCGGATCAGGCCAAGCACATCGCCCGCCGAGACGCCGGGCGTCGCCATCGGTCGACCGGTCACCGCACCTCCTCACCGAATTCGTAGGGCACCACAGTATCCGTCCAGCTCGAGCGCACACACAGGTTGTTTTGCTTTTATAAAACCAAAGTTTGCTTGCAAATGAGCCTAAGTAGCTCTAGCGTGCTGTGTGGCCGATCACATACGAAGGAGTCCGCGATGCCGCTCCACCTCGACTCGCCCGTCCACCCCGTCCTGGCCGCCGTCACCGCCCGCATCACCGAACGCAGCGCGACTACGCGGCATGCCTACCTGACTCGCATCCGGGCCGCCGCAGGCCGCGGTCCGGCCCGAATGTCGTTGGCGTGCAGCAATATCGCGCACGGCGTGGCGGCCTGCGCACCGGCGGACAAACTCGCGCTGCACGGTGCGACGCAGCCCAATATCGCCATCGTGACCGCCTACAACGACATGCTCTCCGCGCATCAGCCGTACCGGGACTATCCGGACGTGTTGCGCGAGGCCATAATCGGCGCCCGCGGGGTCGCACAGGTGGCCGGTGGCGTTCCGGCGATGTGCGACGGCATCACCCAGGGCCGCGCGGGAATGGAGTTGTCGCTGTTCAGCCGAGACGTCATCGCGATGTCCACCGCGATCGCGCTGTCCCACGACATGTTCGACGGAGCGCTGCTGCTGGGCGTCTGCGACAAGATCGTGCCTGGACTGGTGATCGGGGCGCTGTCCTTCGGACATCTGCCGATGCTGTTCGTGCCCGCCGGGCCGATGCCCTCGGGCCTGCCCAACGCCGACAAGAGCCGGATCCGCCAGCGCTACGCGGAGGGCACGGCCACCCGGGCCGATCTGCTCGCCGCCGAATCGGCCAGTTATCACGGCCCCGGCACCTGCACCTTCTACGGCACGGCGAACTCCAATCAGCTGCTGATGGAGGTGATGGGTCTGCATCTGCCGGGTGCGAGCTTCGTCGCGCCGAATACGCCGCTGCGCCGGGCGCTGACCGTCGCGGCCGGACGGCGCATCGTGGAGCTGACCGCATTGCGCGGCGGAGCGGCCCCGATCGGCGAGGTGATCGACGAGCACGCCATCGTCAACGGCATCGTCGCGCTGCTGGCCACGGGCGGGTCCACCAACCACACGATGCACTTGGTGGCGATGGCCGCCGCGGCCGGAATCGATGTGCGCTGGGACGATTTCGCGGATCTGTCGGCCGTGGTGCCCACGCTGACCCGCATCTACCCCAACGGCGAGGCCGACGTCAACGCCTTCCAGCGGGCGGGCGGCATGCCGCTGCTGATCGGTGAGTTGCTCGGCGCCGGACTGCTGCACGACGACGTCACCACGGTCGCCGGACACGGCCTCGGCACGCATTATCGCGAGGTGCCGATCCTCGAGGCGGACGGCGAACTCGCCTGGCACCGCGGGCCTTGCGACAGCGGCGACAAATCCGTGCTGCGCTCGGCGGCGGACCCGTTCGCACCCGACGGAGGTCTGCGCATGCTCCACGGATCGCTCGGCCGCGCGGTGATCAAGGTTTCGGCCGTCGCGCCCGAGCATCGCGTCGTCCGCGCTCCCGCAAGGGTTTTCGCCGAGCAGGAGGAGTTCCTCAGGGCGTTCCGGGACGGGCTGCTGGACCGGGACATGGTCGCGGTCGTGCGTTTCCAGGGCCCGCGCGCCAACGGCATGCCCGAATTGCACAAGCTCACACCGGCTCTGGGGGTGTTGCAGGATCGCGGATACGCGGTGGCCCTGGTCACCGACGGCCGGATGTCGGGCGCGTCGGGCAAGGTGCCCACGGCGATGCACCTGACGCCGGAGGCATCGGCGGGCGGACCGATCGCTCGCGTCGCGGACGGCGATGTCATCGAATTGGACGCCGAGACAGGTGCATTGGACATCCGGGTGGAGCCGGCCGAACTCGCGGCCAGGGCGCCCGCACCGGCCCCGGCGCCGCCGGTCGGCACCGGACGCGAGCTGTTCGACTGTTTCCGCACCGCGGTCGGCCCGGCCGATCGAGGCGCGAGCGTATTCGGGGCGGCATGAGGATCGCCGCACCCGTGACCCGTCAGCCGAACGTGCGGGACAACATGCCCGCCACGGCCGATCCGCCACTGTCGCGGCACACACCCCGAGCCGAGAACGCGATGACGACTCGCGCGCCCGGCGCCTGCGAACCGTGGCTGGTCGCCGATATCGGTGGTACTCATGCCCGGTTCGGGTTGGTTGCCGAATCCGGGGGCGAGCCATCCGAGGTGCGCATCCTGCGCTGCGCGGACTATCCGGACCTCGTTGCGGCGGTGGAGAATTACCTCGACCGTATCCCGGCGGTCGGCCGTCCGGCGATGGCCTGTGCCGCGGTCGCGGGGCCGGTGCGCGGCGACCGGTTCCGGCTCACCAACGCGCACTGGGACTTCTCGATCTCCGAGAGCCGGATGCGGCTGGGCTTGGGGCGGCTCGAGCTGATCAACGATTTCACCGCGCTGGCGCTGGCCGTACCGGAGCTACCGGATTCGGCCTTCGTGCGGATCGGCGGCGGCGTGCGGTGGCCCGGGGAGCCGATGGCCGTGATCGGACCGGGGACCGGCCTGGGCGTGAGCGGGCTGATGCGGGTGCGGGAGCGCTGGGTCGCGATTCCCGGCGAGGGCGGACACGCGGGGTTGCCGGCGGAGACCGAGCAGGAGGCGCAGGTCGCCCGCGTGCTGCGCGAACAGCATCCGGTCGTGGACGCCGAGACCGTGCTGTCCGGGCCCGGCCTCGGGCGGCTGTACCGGGCGCTGTGTGTCGTGCACGGGGTCGCACCCGCGCTGGCGCAGCCCGAGCAGGTGTGCACCGCGGGTCGGCGTGGCACCGACGCCGTTGCCCGCGAAGCGCTTTCGATGTTCTGTGGCGTGCTCGGCGCATTCGCCGGGAACGTCGCGCTGACGCTCGGTGCGCGCGGCGGAGTGCTGCTCGGCGGCGGCATCCTGCCCGGCATCGTGGACTTCCTCGCCGACAGCGACTTCCGCGCTCGATTCACCGGAAACCGTTCGATCACAGGCTATCTCGACCCCGTGGCCACCGAACTCATCGTGGCACCCACACCCGCGCTGCGCGGCGCCGCCGTGGCGCTCGAGCAGCACCGACTCATCCCGGAGCCCGCATGAACATCCTCGATATCGCACCGGTCGTCCCCGTGGTCGTGCTGGACGACCCGGAACGCGCCGTTCCCCTGGCTCGCGCGCTGCTGGACGGCGGCGTCGGCATCATCGAGATCACCCTGCGCACCAATGCCGCGCTGCCCGCCATCGAGGCCATCACCGCCGAGGTTCCCGAGATGGTCGTCGGTGCGGGCACCCTGGTCACCCCCCTGCAGGTCGAGGCTGCGGTGGCCGCCGGGGCGCGCTTCCTGGTGAGCCCCGGAACCACCCCGAATCTGCTGGACGCCCTCGCCGACACCGGCCTGCCGTTTCTGCCCGGCGTCGCGACCATCTCGGAGGTCCTCGCCGTGCTGGAACGCGGCATCACCGAGATGAAATTCTTCCCCGCCGAATCATCCGGCGGTACAACGGCTCTGCGCGCCTTCGCCGGTCCCCTCCCACACGCCCGCTTCTGCCCGACCGGCGGCATCACCCCCAGCACCGCCCGCGACTACCTCGCCCTGCCCAACGTCGGCTGCGTCGGCGGCTCCTGGCTCACCCCCGCCGCCGCCCTCGCCGCCGCCGACTGGCCCGGTATCCGGGAGGCGGCCGCGGCGACCACGACCCTGCGGGAGTGAGCGCGGGTCGGCATGAAGCCGGTTGCTCGCCGACCCGACCCCGCCAATGTGCACCGGAGCCCCGGCCACATATCCGCTCCCGGCCACATCAACCAACTCTGCGCTGTGCGGTTCGAGGCCGAGGCGACCGGCTCACCGGGGACCACGCTGCCCCGCGCCGGTTCGACGTCACGCATGTGACGCTCTGCCGTTCCGACTCGGGACCTGGGAAGGTGCTCGCGGGGCGGCCCGCGCGCCGGGCCGCGCGGCCGCCGTGTGCGGCGTCGTCGACCACCGGGCGAGCACTCCACGGGCTGATGGGACAATCCGTGCGGTGATCACCGCCGCATCCTCCGACCGACCGGCCGGTCCGCGCCCCTGGTCCCTGCGGGCGCGGCTGCTGGCCGGGCAATTGCTGCTGTTGGTGACGGTGGTGATCGGTATCGGGGTGGCGACCGAACTCGCGCTGCAACAGTTCCTGGTGGACCAGTTGGACGGCCAGCTGGCAGGCGCGCAGAATCGCGCCCAGATGGCCGTCGCGGGGCCGCCGCCCTTCCTCGGGCCGCCCCCGTCCGACGCCGGTGCGAATCCACCGCCGCCGGGCGCGGACTCGACGGCGCCACCGTCCGGGCCGGCATCGCGGGGCACGCCGCCCGTGCCGCCGGGCCCTCGCCCGCTCCGGCCCCCCGGCGTCACGCAATCGGGCTCGGGCACGCAACCGTTCTCCGGGGCGCACGGACCGTCTGCCGCTCAACCCGCCCACACTGCGCCGAATCCGCTTGGCACACAACCTTCCCCGCCGACCGGATCATCCGTCGACGCACGGCGATCCCCGCTCGCGCAGGCGCCGCCCGCCACGCAGCCGACGACGACAGCGCATCGACCGTCGACCGCCGCCACGACAGGTCCGTCGGCGACGAACACCCGGGCACCGCAGGCCGCACCGACGTCGACGCCCACGCCGGGCAGCGGCCCCGGTCCCGATTTCCTGTCCCGGCCGGGAGTGCCACCCGATGAGATCGGGGCGATCATCGACGGGCACACGATCACCGCGGTCGGCAAGCTCGGTTCGGACGGCAATCGGACCGCGCTGAGCGATACCGCCGAACGCCGGCTCGCCGCGGTCTCCGCCAACGGCAGCCCGCGGACCATGCACCTGGACGGCCTGGGCAGGTATCGAGTGGTGGCCGAGCCCGGTCCCGACGACGGCCGGATCGTTCTGACGGGGCTGTCCATGGCGCCGGTCGACGCGACGTTGCTGCGGGTGCTGGTGGTGCTGCTGATCGTGGCCACGATCGTGCTGCTGATCGCGATCACGGTGGGCATCACGCTGATTCGCCGCGCGCTGGCGCCGCTGGACCGGGTCGCGGCGACCGCGTACCGGGTCGCGGATCTGCCGCTGGATCGCGGCGAAGTCGAACTGCCCGTTCGGGTTCCGGCCCAGGACGCCGATCCGCGAACCGAGGTCGGCCGGCTCGGCGCGGCGGTGAATCGCATGCTGGACAACATCACCGGCGCGCTGTCGGCCCGCTACGCCAGCGAGACTCGCGTGCGCCAGTTCGTCGCCGACGCGAGTCACGAGCTGCGCACCCCGCTGGCCGCCATCCGCGGTTACACCGAACTGGCCCGGCGCGACAGCGATGCGGTGCCCGCCGCGGTCGCCGACGCGATGGGCCGGGTGGACGCCGCGGCCAACCGGATGTCCGGTCTGGTCGAGGATCTGCTGCTGCTGGCGCGACTGGATTCGGGCCGCCCGCTCGAGCACGAACCGGTCGACCTCACCCAGATCACCGTCGACGCGGTCAACGACGCCCATATCGCCGGGGCCGACCACCAGTGGGACCTGGACCTGCCCGACGAACCGGTCGCGATCATCGGCGATGCCGCGCGCCTGCATCAGGTGCTGGCGAACCTGCTCACCAACGCCCGCGTGCACACCGGGCCCGGCACCGTGGTGACCACCTCGCTGGAATCCGGCGACACCGGCGGTGTGCGGTGGCGGGTGCGCGACACCGGACCGGGCATCCCGCCGGAGCTGGTGCCGGAGATCTTCGAGCGCTTCGCCCGCGGCGATTCCTCGCGCTCGCGGCACACCGGCAGTACCGGTCTGGGCCTGGCCATCGCCAGCGCCGTCGTGCGGGCGCACGGCGGCGACATCACGGTGACCAGCGAGCCCGGCGATACGGTGTTCACGGTGCGCCTGCCGAGTCCGGACAGATCACCGCAGGACGGTTAGACGGCGGTCCGCACCCGGGTCGCCCGTGCTGCCTCGCGGGCCAGCAGCCGGTCACGCTGCTCCTCGAACTTGCCGGCGTCGCGGTCCAATTTCTCCAGGAAAGCGGCAAGCTCGTCCCGGGCGCGCTCACCGCGCGGGCCGAAGTCGTTGCGGCCGAACACATCCCAGATCTTCAGCACAGGCCGCACGACCTCCTCGAGGTGCTGGCGCAGATCGTAGATGCCGTGTTTGGCCATGATCACACCGTTGCGACGGAAGTTCGGCATGCCGTATCCGGGCATCACGAAATTGGTCACGATCCGGGTGATCGCCTCGATCTGCTGGTCCGGCACCAGATCCAGCCCGGCCGCGCACAGGTTGCGGTAGAAGATCATGTGCAGGTTCTCGTCCGTGGCGATGCGCTGCAGCATCCGGTCGGCGATCGGATCGTCGCAGGCCCGACCGGTGTTGCGGTGCGAGACGCGGGTCGCCAGCTCCTGGAACGTCACATAGGCGACGTTCTCCAGGAATCCGCCCCAATCGTCCGGGGACTGCGCGCCGTTGGTCATGTGGATCATCCGATCCCGTTCCAGCGCAACCGGATCCACCGCCCGGGTGACCACCAGGTAGTCCCGGATGACGATCCCGTGCCGGTTCTCCTCCGCGGTCCAGCGGCCCACCCAGGTGCCCCACGCGCCGTCCATCGAGAAGTTCTCGGCGATCTCGCGGTGGTACGAGGGCAGATTGTCCTCGGTGAGCAGATTGGTGATCATCGCGGCCCTGGCGACCTCGCCCAGTGACGACTGGGACGGATCCCAGTCGTCACCGCCCATCGCCGCGAAGTTGCGCCCGGCGTCCCACGGCACGTAGTCGTGCGGATGCCACTCCTTGGCGATCGACAGATGCCGGTTGAGGTTCTGTTCGGCGACGGGCTCGAGTTCGGTGAGAATTTCCAGCTGCGTCAGATCCCGGGCCATATGCGGAGCCTTTCCCTCGTCATGTCGTGATGTGGTGCACCTGTCGAAGTCGCCGGCGAAATACGCCGGCGACCGATTCAGTAGACGATGATGCGCTATCAGTGCACTGTGCCCAACCTGTGGCCGAGCTGTGAAGACTCGAGAAATGGCGGCTCCGGCACGCCCCTGAGCGGCGGCGCGAGCGCGCCGCGGATCAGGTCAGCACGCCGTCCTGGCACAGGCTGGACGACCGCCAGCTCGCCGACGGCGGCCGGACACCGGAGTCGAAGGTCCACCAGGAGATCGGCCCGACCGATCGCCAGTACACGAACATGCCGTTGTTGTCGGTGACCGCGGTGTAGATGTCGGCACTGCCCTCGATCAGCTGATTGCCGACGCAGTAGTCGTTGTAGGAGGTTCCGGGCTGCCAGGCGCCGGGGCTGAAGCTACCGGCCGGATTGCCGGTCGCGCCCGGATTGGACACGGTGCTGTGATGTCCCGACGCACCGTCCTTGTTCCAGTGCGCCACGCCGAAGGCATCCATATGACAGCTGAAGGCGTAGCCTCCCGCGTACACCACCTGCCCCTGCCGGTAGCTGTTGCCCGCCCACAGGCACGGCATACCGGTGGCGTCCGCGTGCGCCGCCGGGACGCTGCCCGCGCCGAGTCCGGTCGCGGTGATCGCGGCCAGGGCGCACAGGCCCGCCCGGATGGCTACCCGGAACCGCTGGGACACAAGTCCGTTGATTCTGCTCATTACCGCTTCCTTCATGTGCGGGTCGCTGCTGCCCGGAGGTCGAACTCCGGGACTCGTCACGAGGAACAATGTACCGTTAGTCAACGGCACATTATTTGCGGAATTCTCATGGGCGGGAAGAGCCCGGAGGCCGCGGCGGCACGCCGACTCGGGCAAACGCGACACTCCGTACGCGAAAAGCGAACAGTGACCGAATGTTCGGCGCGCGGATCGTCGGTGAGTAATATCGAGCGCTGGCACGAGCTGGAGTTGGTATGTCGGACGTTTCCCATGGCGGCAACGAGGTTGACACGCACGATCGTCGCCTGGTCGGCCGCGAGCGCGAGCTGATCGTCGTTGCCGAGCGGCTCGCCCAGACGGTCATCGGACGCGGCGGCGTCCTGATCATCGACGGTGAACCCGGGGTGGGCAAGACCTCGGTACTCGACCAGATCCTCGGGTCGGCGGGCCAGGTGCACATGCGGGTACTGACCTGCGCCGCCAGCGAATTGGAGATGCGCACGCCGTTCGCCGCCACCCGGACCTGGTCGGCCGCCGACTGGTTCGCCGACGAGGTCCCGGCGGAGCTGATCGACCGCTCGCGCGCGCTGCTGCGCGGGGAGAACACCGCCGCGGGCGATGCGATCGGCTGGGAGAACTCGGTGATCGACGCCTTCGCCGAGATCGTCGAACGGCTCTGCGCCACAGGCCCGGTCGCGGTCGTCGTGGACGACGCGCACTGGGCGGATCCGGCCACTCTGCGCACGCTCGAACGTCTCGCCGAACTGATCGACGAGCTGCCGCTGCTGATCGTGCTCGCGGTGCGCCCGCTACCGCGCGAGGGTCCGGTGACCGAGGTGATCGAGCGGGTCACCGCGGCGGGCGCGGCCCATGTGCGACTCGAACCGCTGGACGAACCGGACGGCGCGGAACTCGCCGCGCGCGTACTCGGCGCGCCGGTCGGCCCCGGGCTGGCCCGCGCACTCACCTGGGCGGCCGGCAATCCCTTGTTCATCACCGAATTGGTGGCCGGACTGCGGCAGGCCGGGCAGCTCACGACCGCCGCCGACGGAACGGTGGACCTCGCCGCGGGCGCGCCCGGCGCGGGGACCGATCCGCACCTGCCGAACTCGCTGACCGAGGCCATCCTGCGCCGCCTGGACTATCTGCCGACGAACGCGCAACGGGTGCTCTCGCTCGCGGCCGCCCTGGGCTCGGGCGTCGAGGCGGGCGAACTGACCAGCGTGCTGGGGGCCGAGGCCGCGGAGATCGACGAGATCGTGGCCGTGGCAACCGAGGTCGGGGTGCTGATCGCCGGGCGCACCGGGCTCGTCTTCCGGCACGATCTGATCCGCCGGGTGTTCGCCGACCAGGTGCCCGGGGCCACCCGCGCCAGTCTGCAATGGCATGCCGCGCAGACGCTGATCGCCGCGGACGGGCCGATCGAACGCATTGCGGCATATCTGATTTCGGCCGGGGTGAAACTGGATGGACCGAGTATCGACTGGCTGCTCGCCTCGGCCAACCGGCTGATGATCTGCGCGCCCGAGAGCGCGGTTCGACTGCTGAACACGACCATCGCCTCCGATCCGCAGGCGCCCGCCACGAATCGGTTGCGACTGCTGCTGGTGCGCGCCCTGCTGTGGAGCGGACGGGCGGCCGAGGCCGAGCGCGCGGCGCGCGAGGCCCTGGAGCGACTGCCCGAGCCCGGGGAACGCCGGCGGGGGGACTTCCTGTGGCTGCTCTCGCAGGCTTGTCTCGCACAGGGCAAAGTCGCTGCCGCGCACGAGGTTTCGACCACAGCGGTACGCGAGGGCGCGACGCCGATCCGCGAGGCGCGGCACCAGGGCGTACTGGCCGTGGTCTCGCATCTGCTGGATCGGCTCGACGACGCGGAGCGGGCAGCCGACCGCGCCCGGACCCTGGGCTTCGAACTCGCCGACCCGGTCGCGATCGGCATGGCCCAGTTCGCGCTCGGGCTGGTCCGGTACTACCAGGGCCGGCTCGAGGAATGTCTCGAACTGGGCGACAATCTGATCCGGCAGTACGAGGCCCTGAGCCAGGGCCGCAGCACATTCGGGCACTTCAATCCGTACCTGGTCAGCGGCCAGTGCCTGATGGAACTCGACCAGCCCGAACGGGCCGAGGAAATCCTCACCACCACAGTCGATTACGAGGAGCGCAGCGGCGGCGCGATGCAGACCGCGAATCTTCTGGCGCTGGGCAAACTGCATTTCACCAGCGGCCGCTGGGACGACGCGGCGGTCACGCTGCAGCGGTGTCACAACACCGCCGACGTGTTCGGCTATGCACGGGTCGCGCCGAGCCTGCTCGCCCTGATCGACGTCTACCGCGGAACCTTCACCGGCACACCGGATTCCATACCGCCGCTGATCGACGACATCGCCGGTCGCACCGGTTTGCACGTGCGCGCGTGGGCGCGGGCGGTGGCCCTCGAACGCGACCGGCGCCCCGGAGAGGCGCTGGATCTGCTGCTGGCCACCTGCGCGCAGGTCGAGTCGCCGTGGACCGAGATCACGCTCTATCACATCTATCCGGAGATGGCCCGGCTGGCGGCGATCACCGAACGCCCGGCGGACCTGCGGGCGATCGCGGACGCCGCGCAGCGGTCCGACGAGCGGGTCACGACCAAATCCCGGCATGCGACCGCGCTGCTGTGTACCGGTCTGGCGCAACAGGATCCGGCCCTGCTCACCGAATCGGCCGAACTGTTCGGCGCGGCCGGACGGCCGTTCTACACCGCGCACGCCTACGAGAACCTGGCCGCGGTGTACGCGCAGGCGGGCCGCACGGACGCCGCGCGCTCGGCGTCGGATTCGGCGGTCGAACTGTACTCCGGCATGGACGCCCGGTGGGCCGTCGCGCGCGCGGACGCCCGACTGCGCGGCCTGGGGTTGCGGCACGGCCGTCGCGGTCCGCGCAACCGGCCGAAGTCCGGTTGGGCCGCACTGACTCCCACCGAACGCCGGGTCGCCGATTTCGTCACCGAGGGCTTGTCGAATTCGCAGATCGCCGCGCAGATGCTGCTGTCCCGGCGAACGGTGCAGACACATGTGTCGAGCATTCTGGCCAAACTCGATTTCACCTCACGCGTACAGATCGCCATCGGTCACGCCAGTGGAACTCTGCCCCGGGAAGCTCGATGAGCACCGCGGTGCATCGGCCATTCGGCGCGTAAGCGCGACGCCCGGGCGGTCTCCAGCAGGGTCCGCCGCTCCTCCTCGGTCATTCCTCCCCACACCCCGAACGGCTCCCCGACCGCGAGTGCGTACTCCCGGCATCGCTCCAGCACCGGACAGCCGCGGCAGATCCGCTTGGCCAGGTACGCGCGTTCGGCGCGCGCCCGCCCGCGCTCACCGTCCGGGTGGAAGAAAACCTCCGAATCCACTCCGCGACAATGCCCGTCGAGCTGCCATTCCCACGCTTCGGAGGTCGAGGGATAGTAGCGCCCGATATCGGGGAATGCGGCGAGCATGGCCCGAATGTACCGAAATCCCGGGAAAGGCCGATTCCGATATCTTCCCGTTATCGGGAAATGCCCTCGCGGGCAGCCGGATTCGCGTATCCCGGGGAACGTGACGGGATCCGGTCGGGCGAGCGGCGGCCGGACACCTGCGGCTCGGGCGTGCGGTCTCCGAGAATTTCGTCGGCAAGTACGCTCAGCCCCAACATGATCCGGTTCATCTGTGCATCGGTGAGATCCGGGAAGACCGCGCGCACCCCATCCTCGACGGGCACCGAGGTGTCGGGAACCTGTTTGCCCGCGACGCTGCCGGTGTGGACCGCGACCAGGGTGCGGCGACCGTCGCGGGGATCCTGGGATACCTCGAAGACACCGCTTTCCCGCAGGCGTACAACGGTTTTCGAGACGAAGCTCTGCGCAAGGCCGGTTCGCTCCGCGATATCGCCGATGGCCGAGTCCGGGTGGGCGGTGACGTCCTGCACGATCGCCACCATCCCGGCCGACAACTGTTGCTCACCGGAGCAGACGGTCGCACTCGACGCGATCTCGCGCAGCACGCGAACCAGCCGATGCAGTTCGGCGACATTCATAGTGACCGATGATACATCTGCGCGATGACCATGCTCACCTGCTATGACAATCCATCACCGGACACCGGCCGCGTCAGGAGATGCGTTGCCGGGCGGAACCGGCCTCCTCGGTCATCGTCGTGCGGCATCGCGACCGCTCCACGACCATCCGAGCCGGTTTGACCGGTACGGCCTCCTCGGGCAGCGCGGCGCGCACGAATTCGGCGATGGCCAGATGCCGCGCCGAGTACCCCGGATACGGATACAGCGCCAGCGACGCGGGAGTGTAACCGCCGCAATGGTTCAGCACTCGCAGCGTGACCGTCGCGGCCGAACCGGATCGCAGCCGTTCGGCCACGGCGGCCAGCTGTGCGCGATCGTCCGGATGGAACACCTCGACCGGCGACGCCAGATTGTCCCAGCGCACCCAGGGCGCGGGATCGGTCAGCCAGTGCGAGATGCTGGCGTGGTCCACCTGCAATACGCCCAGATGGGTTCCGGCGCGACGGTGCGCCTCGCGCAGCGCGACGCGCTCCAGCGTGGTCACCTGCGCACCGGGATCGACCGGTCCGGCATCTTCGATCAGTAGCCACGCGCCGTTGGTGCGCCGGTCGTCGCGAGCCCGCATGGAGACCAGCCAGCGGGCCGAAATGCCCACCGTCACATCGAATTGCAGGCTCGCGCCCGGATTCGGGTCGTAGAGCAGATCCAGAACCTCGGCATGCCGGTCGAAGCCGGTCCAACGATGGAACAGCTCCGCGATCGACATCGTCGGCGCGTAGTCCGCCGGCGACATCCCGCTCAGTTCGGTCACCCCGGCGGGCAGCCGGATCGTCTGCGAGGCCAGATCCCAGATCCCGCCCACCGCGGGAGTCGCAATCGGCACCCGCACACCGACCGGCCCGATCCACAACCGCACCGCGTGTACATCGCCGCCGGGCCCGAGCACCGGACGGGCGAGCATCCGGTGCGGGCCGGCATCGGTGGGCACCCGCAGGTCCACCTCGACCGCATCACGGGCCGCGGTCGTGAGCGCCTCGCAGGCATTGCTGGTGGACAGACCGTGGGCGGAAGGCATCTTGGCCATCAACCGCTGCACCACGCGCTGCCAGCCGGCGAACTGCCGAGCCTGTCCGCCGACCGACGCCGCCGACATGCCTTCGGGCGCCAACATCTCCACCGTAAGCCACGGGTTGCTGCGCGGCATTTCAAACGACCCCATATGAAGAATGCAACCCCGCGGCGATCGCCGAAACATCCGCCAAGATACGTAGACGAATAAAATTTCCGCGCGGAAGGTTCCGCCACCACGAACACGGCCGAACAGGCAAGACACCAGTTTCGGGGGCCGCTCCGCGCCCGAGCGATACGAGTGTCACGTCGCATCGGTCACGCACGGCGTGGTGGCGGCGGGGTGCCGCAACCAACTGTTGAAATCGAAACTATGTTGCCGACACCGTATCGTCAATCCTCGTCGGCACAAGCACAGCCGATTCCCAGGCTCGGGAAGCGTTTCCCGTCGTCAGCCGCACTGCGGCCGGGTGGCTTCGCAGCCGCCGTGGCTGTTGTTGGGCGCCACGCTCTTCTGCGGATCGGCCTGCACGGGCGGAGCCATGATGTTCCACAGCATCGCGCCGTCCCGCAGCCACTGGTTGAAGGAATCGCCCGGTCCCGGAATCGGCAGTGACCGTTCCAGTTCCGCGGCCGGAGCCGGCGTCGAGGAATCGGGGTTCGAGCGGTGCGGCACAGTGATGTTCGGGATCGAATTCGACAGGGCCGAGCGCGAGGGACCGCTCGAGCTCGGAGCCGACTGCGCCGGCGCGGGCCGCGAGAGGGAGGAATCCGACGGCGCGGAGTAGGAGGGCGACGAGTGCGAGGGCGAGGAGTACGAGGGGCCCGAGTATGCGCTGGGCGTCCCGCCGTTGTGCGACCCCGGCGAACTCACACCCGCGTGCGAGGTACCGGCCGGACTCGAGTGGCCGCCACCGCTGCTGCTGTGCCCGCCGCCGGAGCCGGGAGCCGCGCCCGCCAGACCCGCCGAGCCGATCGACACCGCGACCGCCACCGCGACGCAGGTCAGAAACCGGGAACCGAAGGGATTCCGCTGAACACCGTTGAGCTTCGAGACATTCATCTTCGTACCGTCCATCGACGTCTTATAAAAAGGGCTGCCCGGCGACGTCGATCTCGCGAGCAGTGCTTATCACTCATTTAATGTACCGCTGAACAACGGCACATTAAACTGGTGCTCTTACCACCGCTGGGAATCTCGGGACTGTGTGAGATAGCAGCTCACACCCCTGTGCTCACCTCGCGCGGCACGATCCGCGAGGTGAGCACGCCGCCGGACTCAGCCTTGCGCGAGCACTTCGGCCAGTTCGGTATCGCTGTCGAGATATTTGGCGATGGACCGCTCGACCAGCTCGGTGGCGGTCTGCACGGCGACCGACCGCGTCGCGGTGAGCTGCCCGGTCAAGTGCGCCAGGTCCTCCGCGCCGCGCTCGGAGTCCTGATACTGCGTCCACGCGGTGCGCTGGAACAGCTCCACCACCCGGCGCGCGATGCGGTCGCAGTCGGTGCGCATCTTCTCCAGATCGGCGAGCACCTCTTCGGCGGGCAGTCCGACGCCGGTCAACTGCTCGACCACGCGCACCAGCTTCGCGTCGACCACCCGATAGGTCGCGGCGTCCACCGGCTCGTACAGGCCCAGCCCGACCACGCGAGCCAGGCCGTGCGGGACGTTGCTGTATCGCTCCGCGAGTTCGGTGGCGGGGATCGTGTCGTCGGACGACGGTTCGGTCTCCGGCGCCGCGTCGGGCTCGATCACGCCCAGGATGTCACCGAGGTCATCGCCGCGATCCCAGGCCTCGAGCAGCTCGCGGATGCCGTTGAGTTTGATCCCGCGGTCCAGCAACCGGCTGATGGTGGCCACCCGATTCAGATGTTCGGGCCCGTAGAACCCCGTTCTGCCACGAACCTCCGGTGAGGGCAGCACGCCGCGTTCGTGATACACGCGAAGGCTGCGCACCGTCGTACCCGCTGCCCGCGCGAGCTCATCGATGGTGTACTCCACACTCGCCATACATAAAGGAAACCACACCGAAATACCCACGGGTATCTTCGCGGGTGGGTACGCCGCCGAGGACGGTCACCACCAGCTGCGCGGACGGACCTGGTTGGCCAGGTCGATGAGCCGGTACCGGTGCCAGCGGTCGGGCGCGATCTGGGCCAGTGCGCGCAGGCTCGATTCCAGGCCCTGCCGCAGGCCGGTGGGGGTGACCGGGAATCCCAGGATGCGTTGCAGTTTCGCGGGCTGGGCGCCGGCGCGCAACCACTCCACCGCCGCACCCACCACGATCACCTTCAACTGCAGCGTTCGCGGATCGTCCGGCAGGGCCGACAACCGCGCGGCCGCGGTGTCGAGGTCACGTTCGGTGATCTCGGCGGTCGGGCGCGAGACCAACAGCAGCGAACCGGTCATCTGCGCGATGGCGTGATGCCGGGACGCGGCGGGCACCTCGTCCAGCACCGCGACGGCCTCGAGCAGATCGCCGTCCGCGGCCAGCCGCCTGGCCAAACCGAACGCGGCGCTGACCACGCCGTGATTGGTGCGCCACACCGTGCGGTAGTGCTCCATCGCCGCATCGTGCAGCCGGTCGGGATCACCCGGCTCGTCCAGATGCTGCAACATCAGCTCCGCGGCCGCCGCCAGCGCGAGCGGCGGGGCTATCTCACCGGGCACCATCGAGTGCACGGTGTCGAAATGCCGGTAGCCCAGTTCGAAATCGCCGTCCAGCAGTGCGGCGACGCCCAGATGCCATTCGATGCGCCAGTCGTCGCCGTGCCGGGGAGCCAGCTCGGCCAGCAGTGCGCGGGCCTGCACCACGTCACCCAGCTCGAGATGGGCCTGCGCCGCGGCCAGCGCACCCTCCAGTTCGAAGGTTTCCGGTTCGGCCACGACCCCGGCCGCGATCCGGGCGCTGGTGCGGCGCAACGCATCCAGAACCTGGTGCGGGTCACCGCGCAGCAGCGGCAGCAGCAGTTCCGCGCTGGGATCCTCGGTATCGATCAGCGGGGCCGGCAGCGCGGCCACCACGTCGGCCACCTCCACCTCCGGCATGCGTTGCGTGCCGTCGATCACGCGGTCGGTCTGTCCGATGAGCGTATCGATGCCGAAATCGCCGAGGATGGAAGCGAATTCGACCGAGGCCTGGGGGTGCTCGCGGCCGCTGTCCACCGCCAGCACCATCCGCAGCACGCCGACCAGCTGACAGTACATCGCATAGGCCGATGGAAAACGCCGGCGCGGATCGGGATCGGTTGCCCGGCAGAGCAATCGGTGCAGCCCGGGGTAGCGGCGCAGCAGCGGTTCCTGCTCCGGCGACGGGATGACCGGGGCCAGGTTGCCGTCCCGTTCGACCGGCAGGTCCAGCATCAGCGCCGCCAGGGTGCGGCCGACCGAGTACAGGTCCGCGGCCACGGTGGGCCCGGTCTCGGTGATCTCCGGCGCCTGGTAACCCGGTGTGCCGTAGATACTTCCGTAGGAGTCGAGCGCGGCGACCGCACCGAGGTCGATGAGTTTGACCTCGTCCTCGCTGACCATGATGTTGTCGGGTTTGAGGTCGTTGTACGCCAGGCCGAACGAATGCAGATAGTCCAGCGCGGGCAGTACCTCCATCAGGTACGCGATCGCCTCGGCCACCGGAATACGCTCCGGCGCGAGCTCGTCGAGCATCTTCTTGAGCGACCGGCCGCCGACGTACTCCATCACGATGTATCCGGCCGCCACATCGCGACCGGCGGAGGCGTGCTTGACGAAGTTGTGGATCTTCACGATCCCCGGATAGGCCATCTCCGACAGGAACTGCCGTTCGGCCAGGGCCACCACGTGCGCCTCGAAATCGAGCGGGTTCTGCAGCCCCTTGAGCACCACCCAGCGGTCGCTGACGTTGCGATCCACGGCCAGATACACCCAGCCCAGGCCACCGTGCGCCAGACAGCCCTGGACCTCGTACTGTCCGGCGACCAATTCGCCCGGCACCAGTGTGGGCCGGAAGTTGAACGGGGAGCCACAGGCCGCGCAGGTGCCGCTGATCGCACCGGGGCCGTCCGCGGTCCGGCGGCCCACGGGCGCATCACATTTCCAGCAGAATCGCTTGACCTCGTGCACTTCGGGATCGGTCAGCACCGCGGCGCGCGGATCCAGTGGAGTCACCTTGGGCATTTCCACCAGCCCGCCGCCCAATTTGCGCACACTGGGCCGGGACCGTGCGCTGCGGCCCGATCCCCGGCCGGTGTCGGCCTCGAGGCCGGCTTCGACCGCGGCCGAATCGGATTCGGCCAGCAACTCGAGTTCGAAATCCTCCTCGTCGCGCCGGCGCGCCACCGGGCGGGCACGCTGTTCCGAGAAGCGTTCCGAAAGAATCGGATTCGGTATCCGGCCCTCGGGCGGGACCGGGCTCCGAGTGGCCCACGGGTGAGTCGTCGACCGCCGCGGCAGCTCGCTTCCGCGCATGCGCCGATTGGCCCACGGGTGCGGCAGCGGTTGGTCGGGCGCCTCGGAGTGCTCGGGCATGGGAACCTTTCGTACCCATTGGTGAGTCGGGCTCTCATTCTGGTCCGCCATCGATATCGTCGTGGAGGAGTTGTTCCCTCCGGTGGGAATATGCTTGCCGGGTGTTGGCCCGGATCCCGCGCCGCTCAGGTCCGGTCGGTCTCGACCACCACGTCCACGGTCAGCTCCGGCGAATTCGGTTCGGGCTCAGTCGGTTCGGGCAGGTGCGGCGACTGCGCGCTCACCGCACGCCACGTCGCGGCGACATCGGCGGCGCGTTTGCGGGCCAGCAGCCACCCGGCCGTCAGCACCGGCAGCATGACCAGCACGACCGCGATCACCGCACCGCGCTGTACGACGTCATCGCTCACCGCCATCAGCACGACCACGCTGAACAGGAACGCCAGCGTCAGCACGCCGGTCCACGGCGCGCCCGGCAGCCGGAACGCCGGCCGCTGCGCCAGGCCCTTGCGGCTCCAGCGCCACAGGCGCAGCTGGCAGGCCACGATCACCGACCACGCGGTGATGGTGCCCAGCGCCGACATGTTCAGCACGATCTCGAATGCCTTGTCCGGCACCACGGCATTGAGGCCCACGCCGATCAGCGCGATCGCGCCGGTGGCGAGAATGCCGACGTAGGGCACGCCCGAACCGGACATGCGCGCCCCCAGGGCCGGTGCGCTGCCGTTCACCGACATCGAACGCAGAATGCGCCCGGTGGAATACAGTCCGGCGTTCAGGCTGGAGAAACCCGCGGTCAATACGACCAGATTCATGATGGTGCCCGCGCCGTGCACGCCGAGTCCGGCGAAGAAGGTCACGAACGGACTCTCACCGCCGACGAAATCGCTGTAGGGCAGCAACAGACCCAGCAACACCAGGGAGCCGACGTAGAACAGCGCGATCCGCGCGATCACCGTATTGATCGCGCGGGGCATGACCTGTTCGGGATGTTTCGTCTCACCGGCCGCGGTGCCGACCAATTCGACTGCGGCATAGGCGAATACCACGCCGGTTGTGACCGTGACCAGCGGCAGCAGACCCACCGGGAACAACCCGCCGTTCTCGGCCAGCAGGCCGAATCCGGTCTGCCGGCCTCGGATGGTGAAGTGTCCGCCGAGAATGATCGAGCCAACGATCAGGAAGGCGACCAGGGCCAGGACCTTGATCAGCGCGACCCAGAACTCCAGTTCACCGAACCAGCGCACCGAGACCAGATTGAACGCGATCACGATCACCAACGCCACCAACGCGATCGCCCACTGCGGGATGACCTGGGTCGCACCCCAGTAGTGCACATAGGTGGCGATGGCGGTGATGTCGACGATGCCGGTCATGCACCAGTGGAAGAAGTACATCCAGCCGACGCCGAAAGCCAGCTTCTCCCCGTAGAATTCGCGCGCGTAGGACACGAACGACCCCGAGGACGGCCGGTGCGCGACGAGTTCACCCAGGGCCCGTAGGACGAAGAAGACGAATACGCCGCATACCGCGTACACCAGGAACAGCCCGGGTCCGGCGTGTTCGAGCCGATCCGCCGATCCCAGGAACAACCCGGTGCCGATGGCGCCGCCGATGGCGATCATCTGTAGCTGCCTGGGGCGTAGCGATTTGCGATAGCCGACGTCCTCGTAATGCAGACCTGCGGACGGAGCGGTCGACCTGGGCGGGTGGACGGCTGTCATGACACGGCCTTTCAGGTGACGTAAATCATATCGCCGTACAATGTACCGCCAAACATCGGCACGTTAATCCCATCGCTGGGAAACCGGGGGGCCGGGCCGGGCAGCTATGGTGCTCACCCGGGCACGGTGCCGCCTCAGACCCGCGCTCGGCCGGAATCTCCGAGCTCGTCCGCGTTCGCCTTGGAGAGCGGTTCGGCGATGTTCTCCAGCGACTTGCCTTCGGCGTCCACACCGAAGAACCAGGCGACCAGGCCGCCCACGATCATCGCCGCGGCGCCGATGAGATAGCCGATCGCCAGCGGCAGCCGGTCCATACTCGGGTTGTCCGCCCCGCCCACCAGGAGGCTGAACAGATACGGAGCCAGCACGCCGCCCGCACCCTGGGAGATGGCGAAGAAGAACGAGATCGCCTGGCCGCGCAGCTCCAGCGGGAAGATCTCGCTCACCGTGAGATAGGCCGAGGACGCACCGGCGGAGGCGAAGAAGAAGATGACGCACCAGAATGCGGTCTGCGTAGCGGCATTGAGGATGCCGGCGTGGAATGCCCAGGCGGACAGGGCAAGTAGCGCACCGGAGAGCACGTACGTCCCGCAGATCATCTTGCGTCGCCCGATGCTGTCGAACAGCGGACCCAGCACGATCGGGCCGATCAGATTGCCGATCGCGAACGGGAAGAAGTAGTACCCGGTGTGATCGTCGGGCACGTGATAGAAGTGGGTCAGGACCTGCGCCTCGGTGAAGAAGATGGCGTTGTAGAGGAATGCCTGGGTCACCATCATCGTGAAGCCGAGGAACGACCGGGACGGGTAGCGCCCGAAGAAGATTCGCGCCATCTGCAGATAGGACACCCGGTCGCGCTCGACGATCTCGAGTGCCTGGCTCTCGTCCACCGGCGGCAGGTCCACTCCCCTGCTGCGGACGTGTTCCTCGATCTCGGCCACGGTGCGTTCGGCTTCCGCGGCCCGGCCGTGCGTCAACAGCCAGCGCGGGCTCTCCGGGATCTGGCGGCGCAGGAAGATGATGATGAAACCGAGCACCGGCCCGATGAAGAAGCCGATGCGCCAACCCCATTCGACCGGCACGTAGTGCTCGTTGTACAGCAGCAGACTGGCCGCGGCGCCCAGAGCCGCACCGCCCCAATAGGTTCCGTTGATCGCGATATCCACCCGGCCGCGGTACCGCGAGGGCATGATCTCGTCGATCGCGGAGTTGATCGCGGTGTACTCGCCGCCGATTCCGGTGCCCGCGATGAACCGGAAGATGAACAGCGACCACGCATCCCACGAGAAGCCGGCCAGCCCGCTGCCGATCAGATAGATCGCCAGCGTCAGGATGAACAGCTTCTTGCGGCCGAGTTTGTCGGTGATCCGGCCGAAGAACAGCGCGCCGACCACCTGCCCGGCCAGATACCACGACCCCATCGCACCGACCTCACCGTGCGTCAGGTGCAGGGTCTGCTGGTTCTGCAGCAGCGAACCCATACTGGAGACGATCTGGATCTCCAGGCCGTCCAGAATCCAGGACACCCCGAGACCGACGACGATGAGCCAGTGGAATCTGGCCCACGGCAACCGGTCCATTCGCGCGGGGACCAGACTTCGAATGATAGTGCTGGGTGTCGACACTGTGCTGCCACCTCGATGTGAACGGACGGATTCGGCTGCCGCGAGCGGCTTTCCGGTGCTCCGGTGGCCGACTGCGCAGTGCCAATGTATTAGGTCAGCCGCAGGCGGTACCGGCGGATCGCAAACCTCGGCCGAGCACGAGATGGCGCCGGGGCACGACCGATGCGCGTTCCGCGCTCCGCGGCCGTTCGCTGTGCCGGATGATGCGCAGCGGCGGCTTGTGATCGACGGCCGCGATCCGATGCCGGTCCAGGTTGTCCAGCACCCGGCCGGCGGCGTCGTAGGCCACGCCCGCCCAGATCATCGAGCGCGGTCCCATTCCCCGGTCTATCAGTGCGCGAGCCGATTCCGCGCACTGGTTCAGCAGCGGGCACTCCTGGCAGATCCGCACGGCGGCACGCCACGAATCGGGCGTGCCGACGTCCAGGTCCCAGTCGTTGGGGCCCTCCGCACAGGACGGTCGCCGCGCCGTCGCGGGCGGAAAAGCGGAGGATGAAGACGCCGAGTCACGCGTCGGCGTACGCGATCCCGCGGTGCGCGCGGGGATTTCGAAAGTGGTCACAGCCGTCTCCGAGGGTGCCGAGGGCACGCCACGGGTCGGGCGTGTCCATGGGAGGGACGTCATCGGGGCCGGTCAACGGTCCCCGGAAGCGGCGAACAACGCCGTACTCGAACGCTAACGCACTATCGGGCGAAGAGCAATAGATTGTGCCGTCAAATAACGGTACATTGACGAATGGTCTTCAGAGACATACCGTTGACCATGGAACCGCTGTATCGCGGTACATAGAGAGATGAGTTGGGCTTCCAGGGGGTCTGGCTGTGCAGGCGGAGTACACGATCGATGAGCTGGCACGGGTGGCGGACACCACCGTACGCAGCGTGCGGGTGTATCACGAGCGTGGACTGTTGCCCTCCCCCGAGCTTCGCGGTCGCATCGGTTACTACGGGTCCGCCCACCTGCACCGGCTGCAGACGATCAGCCGCCTGCTGAGCCGCGGAATGAAACTCAACGGCATCCGGGAACTGCTCGAGGCGTGGGATCGCGGTGACGGACTCGCCGAGGTGCTCGGCGTGCCCGAACAATCACCGGACCGGGCCACCGTGGCGGTCACTCGGCCGCAGCCGGTCGCGAACCCGCTCATCGATGCCGCGCCGGCGGCGGACGATACGCAGACGCGTGCGATCCATCGCGCCCCTGCCCCGAATCCCGCGGATCCGGCGACCCGGCTCATCGACGCCGGATTGAGCTCCGCCGAGGCGCTGGCGCTGATCGAACGATTACGCGCGGACTGCGATCGGATCGCCGAACAGCATGTGGGAGAGCTCTTCCATCGCCGCGGCGGGCAGACGCGCGAACGTTCCGGACGCAGCGGGAACGAGCGCGGCGGAATCGAATCCGCCACCGAAGCCGTCCGCCTCGCGGTGACGCGCACACTGGGCGAACTGCTGGATCACGCCTTCGCCCGGCGGCCGAGCATGCCGTGAACGCGGCTCATCGACGCTGCGCGTAGGCCACCGCGACCTGGACCCGGGAGCGCAGCCCGAGTTTGGACAGAATGTTCGACACATGTGTCTGCACGGTTCGCCGCGACAAGAACATCTTCTCGGCGATCTCGGCATTGGAGCATCCCTGTGCCACCTGCACCGCGACCTTGTCCTCGGTCGCGGTCAACGCTTCCCATCCGGTCTTGGGCCGCCGGCGCGAGCCCCGCGCTCCGCGACGCACGCCCAGTTCGCGCAGCCGGGCCTGTGCCCGGGCGGTCTCCGGACCCGCGCCGAGACCCTCGTAACACCGCACCGCCGCCTCGAGCGCGGCACAGGCCTCCGCCGTGCGCCCGCTGCGGACCAGCATCTCGGCCAGATTCTCCCCGGCCAGCGCGGCGAATCGGGGCCGCTGCGATCGCGCGAATTCGGCCACGGCCGCGGCGACCCGGTCCACATCACCGTCGGCGAGGCCGCGGAACAGCAGCACGGTGGTCGGGTCGCCGGGCGTGGACAGGCTCTCCACCAGTGACTCCGCGGCCGCGGCGGCCACCGTGCCCTCGATGAGCTCGGCCACCCGGTCCACCGCGGCCGCCGGCGGAACCGGGCGACCGGACGATTCACCCGCCGTCGCGGCCGGTGCGGCGATCCGCTCCAGATGCAGCCCGGCCACCTCGACGTGCCGGCGCAGGGTCGTCCGGATCGACGGGGACACCCGCTCGGCCAGGACCCGGCGCACCAGATCGTGCCGGAAGACCAGTTCGTCCCCGTCGTGCACCAGCACGCGCGCCTCGACCGCGGTGCGGATCTCGTTCCACACCTCGATCAGCGAAATGTCAAGGATCTCAGCGAGTTTCACCGGATCGATGCGCGGGGCCAGCGCGGCGGCCACCTCGAGCGTGTGCCGTGCCGATGCGGGCAGGAAGTCCAGCCGACGCGCGATCCTGGCCGACAGCGCGTCCGGGAGTCCGGCGCCGGGCTCGGCCGCGGGACGTGCGTTCAGCAGATCGGTGAGGTACATCGGATTTCCGGCGGCACCCGCGATCAGGGCGTTCAGGTGCGGTTCGGGTGGCGCGCCGAGCGAGTTCGCCGCCAGCCGGGCGACGTCGGCATCGGCCAACGGGCCCAAGGGCATTCGCCGCGCACCAACCGCGTCGAACTCCGACAGCAGGCGCGGCAGGCCGGGCCCCAGCGGGTAGGGGCGCATGGCCACCACGACCAGCAGCGGCATGGTGTCCACCGCGACGCTCAGCCAGCGCAGCACCGACAGGCTCGCCGAGTCGGCCCAATGGATGTCGTCCACCAGAATCGCCACCGGTCCGTCGGCGCACCATCGGCCCAGCAGTTCGGAAATGGCGGCGGTGATGGCGAACTCGGAGACCGGGCGGCCTTCACCGGCGTCCTCGAACCGGGCACCCAGCCGGTACCCGGCCGCGCTGCCGTCGCGATCGCCCAGCGCCACACACGAACCGATGGCAGCGCCGGGGATCGGCTGTTCCGCCTCGGTCGCCGCGCCGAACAGAACCCGGATCCGCTCCGCGGCGGCCATGCCGACGACGTGATGCAGCAGTGCGGTCTTGCCGATGCCGGGTTCGCCCTCGATGAGCACGAAGGCGCCGCGGTCACCGGCCGCGACCCGGTCGATCAGCGCGGCGATCCGCTCGATCTCCGCGCAGCGCCCGACGAGGTGGACGGCCTGCTCCAGGGGTTCGATCGCTGTCATCCGGCGTACATCACTCCCACGTACCTACTTCGAGTGCGCCGCAAGCCCTGCCGAGCCGCCGGTTCACCCGCGAATTACATCACAATAGATTTATGTCGCGCGATGCACCACCGAAATTGCCACAGCAGAAACATGAGCCCAACAAGGGACGACGAGCGCCCGAACCTATCATGCTCTCGCACCTGGGAATTGCGCTACGCAGTGCGCCAGGCGAGTATCGTCGCACTACCGATGCGACCAGCGGGTAACCGTTTCCGGCCGATCCTGATCGCCCGCAGCGCAGCGGTTTCCGGCGCGTCGTTCCGCCGCCGGATCGATCCGCCGCACGGCGCCGCCGGCCGATCCGCGTCCGCGGGTTCCATCACCTCCGGCACGGCCATTTGCATCTCTGGAGATGTTTTTCGGGTCCGCAGCCCCGCCGTGTGGCCGTCCCGGCGAGCGACACCTACAGTGGGACAACATCAATCGGGTCGAATGCGGGAAGTTCCCGCGAGAGGGGCGGGTCGTGCCGATTCCGTTGCGCGCCGCGGACGGCGCACCGCAGGACAATATCGCGATGGGCCTGGGCTGGGATGCGGCGAAGTGGCGGCTGTTCGGCTCACGCCCGGCCGATATCGACCTGAACGCGGCGGCACTGCTGTTCAGCGGCGATCAACTGGTGGAGGCGGTCTATCACGAGCGGCTCATCTCCAGCGATGGCGCGGTGCGTCTGCACGGCGACAACCTCACCGGCGACGGGCACGGTGACGACGAGATCATCACCCTGGACCTGGACCGGCTGCCGACCCGGATCAGCGGTGTCGCGCTGCTCGTAACCTGTTACAGCGGACAGACTTTCGACAAGATCCGCAACGGCTTCTGCCGTCTCCTGGACCGCCGGTCCGGCACCCAGATCACTTGGCAGACGATGCTGCGCGGGCCGTACACCGGCATGATCATGGGCATCCTGCTGCGCACGAACGACGGCTGGCAGTACACCGAGATCGCCGAGGGCATCACCGCGGAACATCCACGCGAGGCCATGCCGCAACTCGCTCGTTACCTGTCCTGATCGGCACCACCACCGCTCGTCGCGGCCGGTACACGCGCCGCGCACCGGACACGCCGCATCTTCACAAACGATCTTGTAACAGTGTGGATACAGTGCGGCGACCTTGTCGCACCCACTTCGAACTCGTGCTTTGCTGAGCGTGCTCCTTTCGCAACCCGCACGTGCCAGCACAGCCGGTCGATGTGGAAGGCTCCGAAATGTCGAAACAGCGTTGTTCTCGACTCGGCAGAACCGTTGCCGTATTGCTCTGCGCCGCAATCGTTTCGATCGGCGTCGCGACACTCTGGCAAGCGCCGCTCGCCCGCGCGGACTGCCACACCCTCTGCGATGACGCCGCGAGTCCGGCCTCCGGTTCGGCCTCGGGTTCGGCGTCGGCCGGATCCTCGGCGGCAGGGTCCTCGGCAGGCGGTTCGTCGGCGGCCGGATCATCGGCCATCGGGCCGAATCTGGCGGGTATGGGCCTGAGCCTGGTGATGCCGGTGATGGGTTTCGCGCCGCGCACACTGGCCCGGATGATCGTGCCGCCCACCCAATTTCCGTCCTTCGACAGCGTTATCACCAACGAGAGTTCGTGGAACGTCTTCGCGATCAACCCGAAGTCGGGCGCATACGGCCTCGGGCAGGCGCTGCCCCCGGAGAAGATGGCCCCGTTCGGCGCGGACTGGGCGTTCAACCCCGCGACCCAGATCCGCTGGGCCTACACCTACATGTGCGAGCGGTACGGCGGCCCGGACGGCGCGTGGGCGTTCTGGCAGGCCCATCACTGGTATTGAACGGCCGGCGCGCACACCGGCTCGCATCGCCGCGCACGCCGTGGCGCGCGGCCGCCGCCAGGTAGCGTGGCCGCATGACCGAGAGCTTCGTGGCGCGGGCCGGGCGGATCATCGATGCGATACTCCAGGCCGATCCGGTGACCGCCCTGTACGTCGGCGACCACCGGGTCGATGATCGGCTACCGGATCTGTCGCCGGAGGCGGTGCGCGCGCAGATCGCGCTGCTGCGCGAGGCCTCGCATGTCCTGGCCGAAGTGGACGCCGATGATCTCGGCGCATCCGACCGGGTGGACCACGCCCTGTTGCAACAGGAAGTGGACCGGCGGATCTTCACTCTCGGGGAATTGCGCGAGCACGAGTGGAATCCGTTGGTGCACAACCCCGGACCGCTGCTGCACGGCCTGCTGGCACGGCCGTTCGCGCCGCCGGAGCATCGCCTGGAACTGCTCACCGCCCGGCTCACCGCACTGCCCGATGCGCTGGCGACCGCCCGCGCCGTGCTGCGGGACTGCCCGAGAATTCACGTCGAGACCGCGATCGCGCAGTTCACGGGTGTCTCCGCGCTGATCCGGGAACAGGCCCCCGCCTTGGCCGCGCAGGTGCCCGGTGCCCGGATCGCCGCGGCCGCCGAAGCGGCCACGGCCGCACTCACCGAATTCACCGGCTGGCTCACCGACCGGCTCGACCGGTCCGAGCGCGACCCGCGCCTGGGGCGGCGGCTCTGGGAGGCCACGCTCTGGCACACCCTGGACACCGAGCTCAGCGCCGCGCAGGTGATCGATCGCGCCCACCGGCACCTGGACCACCTGATGGACGAGATCCGGAGCACCGCAGGCGAACTCCTCGGAGTCGGCGATCCCACCGACGAGACCGTGCGCGCCGCGCTACAGCATCTGGCCGTCGATCACCCCACCGACGAGACCGTCCTGGCCACCGCGACCGCGGCTCTGGAGGAGGCCGAAACCTTCACCGCCGCAGAAGATCTGGTGACCCTGATCGACGATCCACTGATCGTGCAGGAGATGCCGGAGTTCGCCCGGGGGGTCGCCGTGGCCTACTGTGATTCCCCCGGTGCGCTCGAAATCGAAGGCGCGCCCACCTTTTTCGCGATCTCGCCGACACCGCGGGACTGGACAGCCGAGCGGGTCGCCTCGTTCTATCGCGAATACAACAACCACATGCTGCGCAATCTCACCGTGCACGAGGCGATGCCGGGCCACTATCTGCAATTGGCCCACGCGCGCCGGTTCCGCGGGTCCACCGCCGCGCGCGGACTGTGCGCCAGCGGCACTTTCATCGAGGGCTGGGCCGTCTACGCCGAACAGCTGATGTCCGAGCGAGGATTCGGCGGCCTGCCGGTCCGGTTGCAGCAGCTCAAATCCCATCTGCGGATGACCATCAACGCGATCCTGGATCAGGGCGTGCACTGCGCGGACATGTCCGAGGCCGAGGCGATGGAGCTGATGCGGCGGCGCGGATTCCAGGAGGAGGGCGAGGCGGCGGGCAAATGGCGTCGCGCTCAGCTGAGTTCGGCCCAGCTGTCCACCTACTTCGTCGGCTACACCGAGGTCGCCTCGATCGCGGCTGCGCGTCCGGCGGGCACCAGCGTGCGGGAGTGGCACGATGCCATGCTCGCGCACGGATCACCCGCGCCACGCCATCTGGCGGAGCTGATCACGCCCGGCTGACCGCTCGCGGGCGTGAGTTATCTCTCCCGCCGCCCGATCCGGACATACCGGACGAAGGCCGACGCCCCGCCAGCAGGCATTTCGCACCCGTTGCACCTGCGAAGACCGGTTTCGGAGCGCGCACCGATTGTCGTACCCGCGCAAGAACTGTCACAATCGTGTTCAGGGTAACGATCGCCGCACAGGTGCGCGTCATCCATCGAATGAGCACGCCGCGGGCTCAGGCCAGGGCTGACGAAAGGCGCGTCGTCATGTTTTTGCGAGTGTTCGCTCCATCGTTCATCGTCGCGATCGCAGCGCTCGTTACAGCGCTGATCTACGGCGGTCCGCAGGCTCTCGTGGCCGCGGCGGTGCTCGGCGTACTCGAAGTATCGCTGTCCTTCGACAACGCCGTGGTGAATGCCGGTGTGCTGCAACGCATGAGCGTGTTCTGGCAACGGATGTTCCTGACCGTCGGCGTGGTGATCGCGGTCTTCGGGATGCGATTGCTGTTCCCGCTCATCGTGGTCGCGATCGGGGCCCATCTCGATCCGATCCAGGCGTTGCATCTGGCGCTGAATCCGCCGCCGGGCGGTGCGCACTACTTCCCCGACGGGACGCCCAGCTATGAAACCCTGTTGAACGAGGCCAATCCCAAGATCGCCGCCTTCGGCGGGATGTTCCTGCTGCTGCTTTTCCTCAACTTCGTCTGCGCGGAGCGCGAGACCACCTGGCTGAGCTGGATCGAACGTCCGCTGGCCCGGCTGGGCCGGTTCGCCATGTTCCCCGTGGTGACCTCGCTCGTCGTGCTGGTGCTGATCGCGGGCGTGGTCACCCCCGACGGCCAGGCCACCGTGGTGATGGTCGCCGGTGTGCTGGGCATCGTGACGTATCTGCTCGTCGACGGCCTCGGCGCGCAGTTCGACACCGAACACGCCGGGCCTTCGCGCGCCGTGGTCGCGACCGGCCGGGCGGCCTTCTTCGGCTTCCTGTACCTGGAGGTGCTGGACGCCTCGTTCTCCTTCGACGGTGTGATCGGGGCGTTCGCGATCACCGCGGATCCGATCATCATCGCGCTCGGACTGGGGCTGATCGGCGCGATGTTCGTCCGGTCGATCACCGTCTACCTGGTGCGCAAGGGCACCCTGGCGGATTACGTCTACCTCGAACACGGCGCGCACTGGGCCATCGGCGCGCTCGCGGTGATCCTGCTGTGGTCCACCGGACACGCCATCGACGAGGTCACCACGGGCCTGATCGGCGTGGCGATCATCTTCCTCGCGGTCCTGTGCAGCTGGATGTACACCCGCAGGCATCGCGGCCAGACCACACATGCGCAGGCAGCCGAACGCGAGCCCGAGGAGGACGACCCAGCCGCCTCCCCGGAACCCCCGGCCGCGGACCAGAACTACGAGGGCGGCGACGCGGCACTGCGCCTATACGGACCCGAACTGCTGCAGAAGGTGCCGAACCCGCCTTCCGCCAACGGGTTCGGCCGTTCCCGCGAGGCGCTGCCTAACTCGTCCGCGCAATGACCCCGCGCAGGTAGGCGGCCTGCCCGGCGTGCTGCAGATCGTCGGAGATCACGCTGACCAGCCGCACGCTCAGGGTGACCGGCGGATCCCACCGGGTGTCCACCACCCGGGACAGATCCGCATCGGTCAACCCGCGCACATAACGCAACGTCTGCTCGTGGACCGCGTCGTAGTAGCCGGTGAGCAATTCGGCCGGTGCCTGTATTTCCGCGACATCGTCGGCGGAATGGCCGTATCCCGTATCAGCCGGGTCGATCGGCAGCGCGAACCGCTCGAACCACCCGCGCCCGGTCCACACCTGCTCCTGCCCGGCCACATCGGCGATGTGATCGTCCTGTACCCGGGTCAGATGCCAGACGAGCCAGGCGATCGAGTTGGCGCCCGGGTCGACCCGGAAGTTCAACGCCGCCGCCTCGAGCCCGTCCACCGCCTCGTGCACAACCTCCCGCACCCGCTCGTACCCGTCGATCAGGACCTCGGCACTGGTCGTCATCTCTCGAACTCCTTCCCCACTCGAGGAAACTCGCACGGACCGACCGTACGCCGTACGCGATGGTTATGAACGAGCGCTACTGATCCCTGGCCGATCGGCCGGAGTTCGCCGCAGCCGTGAATGACCACGCACAGGGCCGCGCAAGTTATGGCGCGGGTACCATAACCTTATGGCTTTGAAGAAGACGACGGTCATGGTCGATGAGGCTGACCTCGAATTGGTGAAGAGGGCCGCAGCGCGCGAAGGGCGGCCGGAGTCCGAGTACTTTCGTGAAGCTTTTCATCTGGCCGCGATCCGAACGCGCCGATGGGATGAGGCGTGGGATATCCCCGTTCTCGACTACGGGCACGCGGTGACAGCGGATGAGATCGACGACGCTGTGCGAGGTGCGATCACCAACACCGAAGCCGATGCTTGATGATCGTGATCGGCGACACCTCAGGTCTGGTTGCCGCTTTCAACTCGGCGAATCCCGAGCATCTCGGCGCGCGCTCCGCGCTTCAGCAGGCGGCTCTGACCATCGTCTCTCCGCTCGTCCTGTTGGAGATCGAGCACATCACCACCCATAATCTCAACCGCCAAGCTGCTTATGCGGTCAATGATTGGTTGTTGGCGCAGGAGCGCACCGGTCGCATCGAGGTGCCCTCGGTCTCGGCGGACCTCTTGCGGGTTGCGCGAAAGGTGCAGAACCGGTACATGGATTTGCGCCTGGATCTCACCGACGCCACCAATGTCTCACTGGCCGAGCGATATGAAACCGTAGAGGTGTTGACGCTCGATCGACGCGATTTCCGCGCGGTTACCCCGCTCACTGGTCATGCCGCGTTCCGCCTGCTGCCCGACGATCTCCAACCGACGGACAACCACCGCATCCTCAGGTCGGCAGGGGGAGAGAAGGTTCCGACCGACCGGGGCGCTCGGTAGCCAGCGGCGTCGAAGTCGTGTGTCCGCCGCACCGGACGGTGGTGTGCGCTACAAGCTCACTGACTCTCCCGCGTCCAGCATGCCCGGCTCAGGGACCGAGCGGGGCGTACCAGCCGTACTCGCCGGCGTGCATGGATTTTGAATCGTGTGCTCGCGTGTCCTGTCACACTCGCGATCACCACTTCGTCTATCCGGCATACACGGTGCGGAGCCCGTGGAAGGAGACGAATCATGACAATCGCTTATTACGTCGTCGCTGTCGTCACAGCCCTGTGGGTCGGGTTCTCCAGCTACTCGCTGTTCGCTCGGAAGGCGTTCGTGGTCGACTCGCTGGTGGCCTACGGGGTGCCGCGGACGTGGTGGAACTGGCTGGCGGCGGCGAAGGGGGCGGGTGCGGTGGGGTTGGTCGTCGGGATCTTCGTTCCCGCGATCGGCGTCGCCGCGGCGATCGGGTTGATCCTGTACTTTCTGGGCGCGGTCGCGACGACCTTGCGGGCGCGCTCGTACCGGACCACCCCGTATCCGGTCCTGTACCTGATCCCCGTCGCGGCCGCTCTCGTCCTGCAACTCGCCGCCGCGTGACGACGCGTCCCGGGGATCACCTCCGGGGGTCAGCGGCCCCGAGGCAGGACAGCCGGGCAGAATGTACGACATGAAGTCCAGGCCGTTGACGCTCATCCAGGACGATCTCGTCGAGTACGACAAGGCCATGGAACGGATGGCGGAGATGGTCGAACAACGGCAGCGCGACGAGCGGCCGGACACCCTGTGGCTGTTGAGTCATCCGCAGGTGTACACCATCGGCCGGCGCACTCCGCACGAGCATCTGCCCGATCCCGCCCACCACATTCCGGTGGTGGAGACGACGCGCGGCGGGCAGCTGACCTACCATGGCCCCGGCCAGCTCGTCGGATACCTGATCGTGAAGCTGGGTGCGGGCGAGGGCGTGGTGGATTACATCCGCGAGGTCGAGTTTCGGCTCATCGAGGCCCTCGATCGACTCGGCATCCGGGCCGAACGCCGCGACACCCCGCCCGGCTCGGAACTGCTGACCGGGGTGTGGACCAGTGCGACGGGGCGCAAGATCGTCTCGATCGGCATGCGCCAGAGCCGCGGAGTCACCAGCCACGGCTTCGCTCTGAACGTCGACGGTGACCTGGAACCCTGGCAGTGGGCGGTGGCCTGCGGTCTGCCCGAGGTCGACATGACCTCGGTGCACCGCGAATCCGGCGCCGGGACGATGGACCGGGTACGCCCGGTCGTCGCCGAGGTGTTCGAGGCCCAACTCTGAGCTTCGTCACGGCGAAGACTTCCCGCTGGTGGTAATTCGCGCCCGCGGCCGGTGCCTGTACACGGACTTATCCTGCTCAGTGTGGATGACATGCCGTACGCCCGCCTCAGCACCGCTGAACGCGAGCGCGCACTGCATGAACTCGCCCATCATCTGAGCGTCGGGCGGCTGAGCCCGGCCGAATTCGAGGAACTCACCACGCGCGCCACGGCGGCCAGCAGCACGGCCGAGTTGGCCGGTCTGCTCGCCGACCTGCCGGGACAGGCGCCCAGGCCCTCGACCGAACCGCCCGCCCGCCCGCTGACTCCGATCGCCGTGCTGTCCGCGCTCGTCGTTCTGATCGCGGTCGGCATGAGCGTGCTGGCCGGAAACTGGTTGTGGCTGTTGCTGATTCCGGCCGTTCCGGCCGTAATCCTCGGTGCGCGAGGCATCATCGCGCGCCGGGCGGCCTGATTCGCTGAGGGAGTACTGATATGGCGTGGTTCGACAGGGAGTTCATCGCCGTTCCCGAGGCCCGCAAGAACCAGCTGGTCTACAAGTGGCCGGACGTCAGCATCCGCCGCTACTCCCGGGCCGTGGTCAACGCCGACGAGATGGCGTTGTTCGTCAAGTCCGGGCAGGTGGTCGCCACCATGGGACCCGGACGGCACCGGGTCGACGCCGACGAACTGCCGGTGCTGGGCGCGCTGGTCGACTCGGTGACCGGCGGCAACTTCTATCGCGCCGAACTGTATTTCGTCTCCACCCGGGAGTTTCCGGGGGTCAAATTCGGTGGCCGACTGGCCGATATCGTCGACCCGGCCAGTGAGCAGGTGGTGACGTTGCGCGCTTTCGGCGAATTCGCGCTGTCGGTGCGCGAACCCGGGCAGCTGATCACCTCATTGGCCGGAACGACCGATCTCGCCGATCCCGCCGCAGTGCGGAACTGGTGCTCCGAACTGCTCCTGAAATCCATGAAAGTGACCATCACACAAGGGATTTCCGGGGGCGAATGGCCGATTCTGGGACTGCCCGCGCATCTGCATGCCATCGAGTCGGCGGTATTGCACCAGACCAACACCACGCTCTACGAATACGGTCTGCGCATACCGCGGATGGGCAACTTCGACGTCACGCTCGCTCCCGAAGATGCCGAGCGGCTCAAACGGCTCGCCAAGGATATGACCTACATCCGCCTCACCGGTGACTTCCAGCGTTACGCGGCAGGCGAATTGGCGCTGGACGCGGGCCACGGACTCGCCCACGGCGCCGGCGGTGGCGCGGGCTTCCTGGGAGCGGCCCTGGGACTCAACGCGATTCAGCAGCACACCGCCGCTCCCCCGGCTCCCGCGCCGGCGCAGCCCGCGGCCATGCCCATCTGCCCGGCCTGCAACACCCCCAACCCGGCCGGCGGGCGATTCTGCGCGAACTGTGGCGAAAACCTGAAATCGCCTGAGCCACACCACTGCACGGCCTGTGGACACGAACTGGCGCCGTCGGCCAAATTCTGCAGCTCCTGCGGCGTGGCCACCGGACGCTGACCCCCAGCCCGCAGCCGAAAACACCGCTGCGCCGCGGATCGTGCGGCCTGACAGGCCGGACCATTCGGAAAGTCCAACCGGTCGACTCGAACGACCCGCGCCCGCTGCCCGGCAATCGGTTCCGTCGCACACACGACCGCACCGCGTATCCCGCTCGTCGCGAGCAAGCCGGGCCCTATCGACCGAAGGGTGCAGCGCAACAGCGGATCACGCAGCGCGACCCTGACCTGCGCGGCAGAACCGACCGCGCCGGGTAGCGTGCGCGGCCGGGGCCATCCGGCCCGGCAACCGAAAACCGCAGCGCTGCAAGCCGAATCAGGCTGGGCGACCGCGGGACGGTCCGACCGGCCGAACCATGCGGCACGACCGATCGGACCGCGCCCGGATGGTGCGCGGCCCGATCGTACGGCCGGTGTCAGTCCGGGATGGCTGTACCCGCCTCGCCGGTGCCGACCAGGCCGCGGAATTGGCGGGCGGCGACGGACAGGGTCGCGAGATCCTTGCTGTCGCTGGCGAAGATGTCCGTCAGCGCCGACCGGGCGCGGGCCAGACGGGGGCGGTTGGTGGACTCCCAGTAGGCGATCTTCTCCGTCGCGCTCTCGGCGGGTTCAGTGATGGTGAGGACGTCGATCGTGAGCGAGCGCAGTGAGCCGTACAGATCGTCGCGGACCGCGAGCCGGGCCAGGGTGCGCCAGCGGTCGCCGCGGTCCAGGCCGGCGACCTCGGTGAGCAGGCGCTGGACCTCGAATCGGTCGTCCAGGGCGTAGTAGAGGGCCACGACCTCCTGCGGATCGCGCTGGGTGATATCGGCGATATCGAGCACATCCAGCAGCGAGAACCGGTGGATGAGCAGATACACCTCCTCGGCCAGATCGCGCGGAGCGCCGCGATCGATCGGCCCGCGCGAGCGGCGCAGCAGATCGGCCGCGAGCGGGCCGGGCTGCCAGGCGGGCACCGCGAGGGTGCGCACCCCTTCCCGGTATCGCGCGATATCCGCGCCGATGGCGATCGGCTGCGGGCGGTGGGCCAGCAGCCAGCGGCACGCGCGATCGAGGGTGCGCTCGGTCTCCAACTCCAGTTCGTCGCGAACCGCGGCGGGCATCGGCGTGGTGCGGATGCGCCCCCAGAGCGTGTGCAGATCGAAGATCTCCACCGCCGTGGTGAAGGCGCGCACGGCATCCGCGGCGTCGGCACCCGCCTCCTCGGCCAGCCGGAAGGCGAAGGAGATGCCGCCGTAGTCGATCATCTCGTTGACCACCGTCGTGGCGACGATCTCCCGGCGCAGCGGATGTCTGCGGATCGCGGCCGCGAATCGTTCGCTCAGCGCTTCGGGGAAGTATCCCGGCAGGCGGGCGGCGAAGGCCGCACTGTCCGGCAGATCACCGGCCAGCAGCTCCTGTTTGATCGAAAGCTTCACGTGCGCGAGCAGATTCGCGATCTCCGGCGAGGCCAGCCCTTCGCCGCGGGCGGCGCGCTCGCTGAGTTCGGCGTCCGACGGCAGCGCCTCGAGCGCGCGGTCCAGTTCGTGCCGGGCCTCGAGATCGGCGATCAGCCTGCGGTGCACCTCCAGCATCGAGCGTGCGTCGCTGCGGGACAGACCCATGCAGAAGTTCTGCGAGATGTTGTCCCGCAGCACGAGTTCGGCGACCTCGTCGGTCATCGAGGCCAGCAGCGGATTGCGATCGGCCGCCGGCAGCTCGCCACTGGTGACCAGGCCGTCCAGCAGCACCTTGATGTTGACCTCGTGGTCCGAGCAATCCACGCCCGCGGAATTGTCCAGCGCGTCGGTATTGCACTTACCGCCGTTGCGGCAGAACTCGATCCGCCCGAGCGAGGTGAGCCCGAGGTTGCCACCCTCGCCGATCACTCTGGCCCGCAAGCGATTCGCGTCGACGCGGACCGGATCGTTGGTCTTGTCACCGGCATCGGCGTCGGACTCGGTGGATGCTTTGACGTAGGTTCCGATTCCACCGTTCCACAGCAGATCCACCGGCGCGAGCAGGATCGCCCGGATCATCTCCGCGGGCGAGAGCGAGTTCACCTCCGGGGAGAGCCCGAGTGCCGCGCGCACCTGCGGGGTGACCGGGATCGCCTTGGCGGTGCGGTCGTAGACGCCGCCGCCCGCACTGATCAACGACCTGTCGTAATCCGCCC